>JAHKLH010000099.1 GCA_029856635.1 Candidatus Njordarchaeota archaeon | reverse complement strand
GGAATTGATAGGAGATCTCCTAATGCAGAAATAGTAAATTTACCACATGATGCACATTTAAACGCCTATATCTTGAAACCAGATGTGCAGTTCGAGGTTAATGTTTCAGATGATATTCAAGTTGATACAATTGTAGTCTGCTTGAACGATACGGTAAAATTTAGTCAAAAGATAAATCAGCAGAAAGCAGTTGTTCAAGTTTCGTTTACATCAAACGAGGGATATTATGAAATCAAAATTGTTGTAAATGACACGTCTGGAAAAGAAACAATTTTGACCAATTATACCTATATCGACGGAACACCGCCGGCAGTATTTCTGAGTGTGCCAAATCTAACTAATGATACTGAAGTATTAGTTTCTTGGAATTCCGAAGATGAGCTAACTTATGTCTCAAAAATTGAAATCTATGTTAATGAAACAAAGAAGGCAGAATTACCTTCAACGGAACAGCAATTTTCTGGGTCATATAATATTTTACTCGGAGGCGAAGGCAATTACAATATCACGATATTAGCGTACGATCCGGCAGGAAACATTGGAAAAGATGCAAAATTCATTGAAGTTGACTTGACATTACCAGAGCTTATCGTTTACGGTATAATTAATAATTCTGCATTAATTGCGAATTCGATTAATGCTTCTATCTCTGCAAGCGATGAAAACGGAGTAAAGAGATTGCTAGTGATCAGGAACGGCTCAACAATACTTAATACAACATCAGCATCAGCCAGCATTTCAATTCCATTGCTGGATGGAGTGAATAAGATAACATTTGAGGCAATTGATAATGCAGGAAACATTAGAAAGCTTGTTTACTATGTTTATAAGGATGTAACACCACCGAGTATTAAAATCAATAACCCGGCGAACAATTCATGGCTTGCTTCTAATCAAGTCAATGTTTCCTGGACTGCATCAGATGATCTTGAGCTTGACAAGTTTGAAATCTACATAAATGGAATACTGAACAATACATTGCCTCCAGATAGCAAATGGGTAGATATCGTCCTACGAGATGGTGTATGGAATATAACAATGATAGCATACGATAAAGTAGGAAACGCAAATTCGAGCACAATCATTATTTACATCGATACAACACCACCATTTGTGAAGATAATTAGCCCATCAAATGGCTCATTTCTAAGCACAACATCAGTAATCGTTACTTGGAATATGTCAGATAATCTCAAAATAGACAAAATTGAGGTTTATCTGGATGACGAAAAGCAAGCTGAAATTCTGCCTCCTACAAATCAATATCAATTCACAAATCTTGCAGAAAGAACACACAAAATCAAAATCATGATTTATGACAAATTAAAACACGTAGCATTTGATGAAATAGTAATCGTGGTCGATTTAACAAAACCAAACATCAAGATTGTAAGCCCACAATCAAATACATATGTTTCTGGATCATTTGCATTAATCTGGAACGCGTCAGATAATTATGGAATTCAGAAATTCGTGGTATACGCGAATGCTGAAAAAATAGCAGAGTTGAGTGAAAACGAAACATCAATTAATATCACATTGTATGATGGAGTTTATACAATAAAAGTGGTCGCGATTGATTATGCGGAAAACAAAGATTACGATCAAATTTCAGTAATAGTTGATACGGTGCCGCCATCTGTCAAAATTATCTCGCCATCTTCATTAACCATAATTTACGCGGCGGATTTCGTGGTAATGTGGAATGCAAGTGATAAGTTAGGTTTAGATCGAATACAAGTTTGGCTTAATGAGAGTTTAAAAGCAGAATTACCACCAAATACTTCTGAATACAAATTCGTTGGAATTCCAAATGGAGCCTACTTAATCAAAATTGTGGCAATTGATAGAGCTGGTAATTCTGCAGATGATTCAATAATAATCATAGTAGATGCACCTTTGTCGGTGAGAATATCAAGCCCATTAAACGGAACTTGGTTTAATACTCGAGTGATTACTATAAAGCTCACAATTAGTAACACAACAGAACTAAAAAACGTTACAATCTATGTGGACAAAGATCTCTTAATTACCAACACAACAAATGTGACATTTAATCTGCTTCTTAGTGAGGGAATTCATAATGTTACAGTAGTAGTTGAGGATATAGCTAATAATGTTGCAATGGACTCAATAATTATTTTCGTTGATATAACCCCGCCAAATGTAAGAATAACGTCGCCAAGGAACGAAACACAGTTAGAGCCTAGTAACATCACAATTAATTGGATTGCATCAGATAATTTCGAAATTAAGATCTTCAAAATTTACATAAACGAAACATTAATTAAGGCAACAGACCAAACGAGCATAACGATATATCTCGATGAGGGAGTATGGATAATAAAAGTTGAAGCGGAGGATTATGCAGGAAACAAAGGAGTATCATTAGTGAAAATCATTGTGAAATCACAAGCACCTATGGCTGAGATAACTACGATATTGTTGTTAATGATACCAATAATTGCGGGAACACTAACAGCCGCAATACTTTTAATTAGAGCAAAGAAATTACATGAAGCACGCAGGAGACGAGCAAGTCTATCATAATTTTTAATGATGGGAACAAAAATGGTTTCGCAAGAGATACTAATTATTGTAATCATAGCGACAGTTATTGCAATTTTAATACCATACATTGTATATAGAATTTGGCTTCATTTCGCTTTTAGGGAGGAAAAAGAAAGAGTTGGAATTAAACGAGAGAAAAGAACTCTATTGCTAACAAAAATTGAAGAGGAGCTTAGCAAAATCGAAGAAGGGAAGTATGTTAGAGAGGCAGAGATACCAGAACAGCAAGTAACCGAGATAACGATGCCAAAAACAATAGACGAAGTTGCAATTTTAGCAAAGGCAATTAAGAAAGTAATTTTTACTGAGAAAGATTTTCCAATTAAAGAGATTACCACATTGCGAAAAATGGGACTAATTAAAACTTATGGGAAACACTATGTAATCACAAAGGATGCTTTCCAAATTGTTAGAAATCTTGTGAATATGATGAAAGAAGCCTTGAAGTATAATTTCTCCGATTTAGATTGGGAATTATTTGAAAACGGAATAAGAGCCTTAGGCGTAGTTTATTTTCATGAGCGAAAAGGACCAATGTTAGTACCGATTTCTGATCATTTTAATCTTCTTCGGAGGATAAGAATTAGTCCAGTGGACATAGCAATGCTTGATACAGACAAAATTGTAATTGGTGAAAATACGTTTATAATTCATCACGTAAAATTAACGGAGAGGAGACCAACGACGCACACGATAATTGCCGAAACGGTTTCAGAAGAGTTGAGCAGAGATTATATAAAACGTGAGTCTCTTGAATTTATAAATATTGCGCGACAAAAACTTGGTGAACAGAAATGATTGTTACTCTTGTGGGATTAGATTACGCTGGAAAATCATCAATCCGAATATACCTTGAGAGTTTCGATGTTGAAAAAGCAATGAATACGGAAACTTCGAACAGTATAGAAGAACTCCGAGGAAGCAAAGTGGTTTATTACGTTATACCTGGACAAGAACTGCTAAGATACGAGGAAAAATTCTATGAAAGACTTTTCCCTATCACAGATGTTATTGTCTTTGTAGTGGATGCCGCTGACAAAGAGAAATTTGGTGAAGTAAGAGAATTCTTTAAATTCATACAAGAAATGATCAAAAAGTATGCAAAAGAAGAATGTAGATTGATAGTACTAGCACATAAACAAGACTTACCAAATGCTGCAAAAGCAAAAGAAGTAGCAGAATTACTAGGCATTTCAGAGAAGCATGTTTTAGAAACGAGCATAAAGTATCCAGGAAGTATGTATGAATTACTAATGAGGATTCATGGAATCCCGACAACAGAATTTGACGCGATTGCATATCAAATAATGCAAGACACTAATGCAGAGTCAGTAACAATTGCTGATAAAGATCTCTTTCCATATACTTCAATAGGCAACAAAGACGACGCTATGACGAAACTTGTTGGTTTTCTCAGATTAACTCGTGATATTGGTGACTTCGACTTCATTATATGTGAAAAAGAATCTAAAAGAACATGTTGCATCAAAGATTACATCGATGGTGAGGAGATATTTATCGTAATTATTAATGCCAGGGCTAATTTTGACGTAATGATGAGCAGTGTCAAAGCGGCGTTAAGTAAAATAAGGGAAGAGTATAAGCGGAGATGGGAATTATGAAAATTGTTTTTCCCATTATTCTCATTTTGCTTCTTCATTTGCCTTTGATCGAGAATTCATATTCTTTTAAGGAGTTGTTTAATGTGAATGAAATTAAACTTCCAGCAACTGATGAGTTTATAGCAAATATTTCGTTAAATGAAAGTGGAAACTTCGAAGTAAATGTTATGATTTATTACTCGCTTGAAGAGCCTTGGATGTGGGATGATATAGAAGTATGCATAAATGACGAAAGGATCACAATACATTTGACTGGAGAGCACACGAAAATCACCAAGAAAATTGTGGTTTTTATAGATAATAACGTTACAATAAAGTTAGTTTTATCGAAAACGATTTGGCCTGGAGAAATCTACGGTAATTCTACAATAATTTTCAAGAAAATAAACCAAACAATATCAACAGCAAATCAGGTGGCATATTTCTCATTAATGGTTGTAGCAATAGTTATAACAATAATTCCTCTGATTATTCAATTTATAAGGAGACAGAAAGCGTTGAAGATTATGGAATAGCTAAACGATAGAATACAATGGAAAGAATTCTTCAATTATTTCAACACTCCAACTATTAACGCTAACTGTTTCGAAAATTTTGTTATCCTTAATTACACAATCAAATAAATCCCTTGGTGCATCTCCGATCCAGATTAAATTACTTCTCAAGAAACCTTGCAGTCGTACATTCCATGGAACACCATGAACAACAACATAATCGTAATCTGAAAATAATCCAAATAGAACAGCAAACCATTGGCACTTCAAAGGAGCTCCTGTCACATCAATGAAAGCTCGATTTGGTAATTCCCCAGTAGAGAACTTGATTATATTCCAATCAAAGATTTCCTTTATTAATTTTTCTTCAGGTCTAACAATGGTTAACTCTTCTTCAGTTTCCATTTCACTTCCAAGACCCTCGACCAGAATTCGCTGAATTTCCTGAGCATATCTCTCTCCAATTGTAATCTTTGAAAAGGCTAGTGATAAGTCAGATATGATTCTTGGTGATATGCTTTTTAAGGGAATTGATGGAATTTCTGTCAACACAGCAGATAAGTTTAATCCTTTGGCTTCAATCCAAATTGTATTTTCATTCCTAATTAACATTAGTGCAACACCAGGATCGTCGCATAAAATTTTTCCCTCAGCTGGTGCAAATACTACATACTCTTTATCCTTTGAAACACCAATAGGTTTTACTTTTCCTCTTCTATCATGAAGGAGTTCTGCAACTATTTTAATATCAACCAATGCAGGGATTGGTTTCTTGGATACTTTAAACTTAAGTTTCTTTAGAGTGTTCATTAGACCCCTGTTGTCTTCAACTTTGATTATGGCTAAGAGTAAATTATATCGTAATTTCTTTGGGGGTTCTCGATAAATAACTTCAAAGGTTCCAAATTTTTTAACTAAATGCTTAAAAATCAGCCTATTTTTTCTTGTTCTCAATGACATAGGATCAATGTAAAATTTCATGCTTCTTCGCCTATAATTATAGCAAGTAATTCTTCGTCGGAAATGTCTACAACGATGCGTTCTTCCAGCGAAACGGGTTTAAAAATAATAATTAGGATTAAATATGCTAATGCGATAAAAACTGCAATTCCATCAAATGCAATTAAATTTAATATGAAAACGATTGGAGTCCATAGGATGAACAAGAACGTTATTGGATCCTTTACCCATAAAACGTAATAAAGAGTTCTGAAATCATCAAACCTAGGCAAAGCTAGAAACGAGCTAACAGCAAGCCACCAAAAAATTAATCGAGGAATACCGTAAGTTAT
>JAHKLH010000098.1 GCA_029856635.1 Candidatus Njordarchaeota archaeon | reverse complement strand
GTTGAGGAGAGGAGACCGAGAAGACCCTTGCCTCGTGTGAGGTGATTGGTATGGTGCAACATGAAAAGGTATATGATTTTGTTAAGGAAGGCTATTTTAATGTTAATATCTTCTTTAAGGGCGTAATTGTAATTAGAGGAAAAATTAAAACAGAGACGGGATTACTTATTGGAAGCTTAGCAGAAGAAATTGAGATAGGTAAAGTTGACCAATTCGTTGTGAGAGATCCAATTACCAGGAAACCTTACGTCCCTGGATCTTCATTAAAGGGCAGAATGAGGTGTCTGCTTGAATACAAATATGAAAAAGTCTCTAGTTTTGAAGTCCACTCATGTGCGGATCCTTCGTGCGAAATTTGTAGAATCTTTGGATCTAAGGAGAACATAATTTATGGCCCAACTAGAGTTGGTATCTTTGATGCAATTCTTACTGAAGAAAGCAGAAAAGAGTTAGAATCTAAGGGTTTGGGCAACTATGTTGAGATGAAGGTTGAGAATTACATTAATAGGGTTACTGGTCGTGCTGAAGCTCCTCGTGTTTTTGAGAGAGTTCCAGCCGGGGTCTTCTTTAATCTTACTATTAATTACAATGTTTTTGACGTTAAAATATCAAAGACTGATAAGGAGCCAGAAAAGGGATCTGAGAAATATGAGAAATATGTGGAGATTGTGAATTCTTTGGACAAAATTAATGAAGTTCTTTCTATGAGGGTTGATGTTGAGTACTTGAAGCATGTTTTTGAGGGTCTTTTAATTATTGAGGATGTTGGTATTGGTTCATCTGTGTCTCGAGGCTATGGGCGTGTTAAATTCATTATTGAGGAAATTGAAGTTAGACCATTGAGCTATTATCAGTCTAAGGGGAATGCTATAAGGATAAACTTAGAGAAAATTATTGGGCCTCCTGTTGAAGAAAAGTTTGGCTATAAGGGTTGGAGACCTATAGATATTCTAAGGAATTTTGATAAGATAAAGCAAGAGATAATTAATGCGCTCTCGAGTGAATAGTATGGTATTTAAAGCAAAAATTGTTCATTTACGTCTTCATAGGGGTTTCTTTAGGCATCCGCTTTCCATCAGTTTAAATGGTGGGATACTAAGTACTATTGCAAAAATTGATTTAGAAGTTCTCTCTAAAATGCTAACTATGTTTCTTAATGATAATCCTCCTTTCTTAGTGTCATCATTATTTCCTCTTGTGCCAGTTGGAGATGGGTGGGTGCGGCTTTACAGATTACCAGATTTGTTCAAGTTTAGGGTGCTTAGAGGTTTTGTTCCAAAGAATCCAAGAGAATACAGGATTATGAAGAGTTTTCGTGCATTAACATATATTCCAGAAAAGATATTCATTAATATAATTAATAATAGATATGAGATAAAGAAGGATGTTAGTGGATTTGAAGAGGTCATTAATGAGGTTCGATCGGTATTAGGGGAAGGCGCAAGAGTGTATAGAACTTTTTCATTTACACACACTGCAATAAGCAGGGTTAGTGGTCATGCTTTGGAGGGTAGATTATTTCAGGAGAAGTTAATTCATACTATAAAAAATACCATGTGGTTCCTTATTCTCATTCAAGAAGAGTTTGAAGATATTGTGCTTTCAGCACTAAAGATTCTTGGTGATATTGGACTAAGTGGCAAGAGAAGTTGGGGGCGTGGTAAGTATGAGATTATTGATGTAATTGATGCTAGCAAGATTCTAAATAAGATGCCTACAACTGGGAACTACATTTACTTGTTATCAGACATTATTCTTGGGGAAACTCCGCAAGTGACAATACTTGAGGAATCTTATTACTCAATATCCTATAGACAAGCTATTGCAACTGATTTGCCATTCCTCTTTCTCAAGAAGGGATACTTTGTAATTCATAGCGGAGGCGTGATTAAGCTTCAGGAAAAAATGATGAAAATTCGAGAAATTAAAGTAAAGGATGTTTCACCGAGCATTTTCATGCTTGGAAACTCCCTTGAGAGCGGCAAAATTTTAGGGAGAAGAATCATTGAGATTGGTCATGGAATTGGAATCTTTCATGCGGGGTGAGTAAATATGTCGAGTAATAGTGTAACAATAAGGTTTACAACGCTTGGTGCATTGCACATAACTGATGGGACAACAATTTATGAACGCACGGATTATGTTCCTCAAGACAATAAGATTTACGTGTTGGATTTAAACAGATTTTTCGGCGAAATTGATCTTGAGACAGCCGACAAACTTTTGGATCTTGCAGAAAAAAGTCATAAAGAATATTGGTCAAAAGTTCTCTCAATGATGTCAAGAGAGAAACACATAATGTATGAATTACAAGCAATGAATAAAAAAATATTCAGTGAGATTGCTGAACGAGGACCTAAAATAATTCCATTTATTAAATGCGCATATGAAGGAAAACTACTACCATTTATTCCCGGATCAAGTATCAAGGGTGCTATAAGAACAGCATTGCTATACGCATATTTAAAGAATAAGTGTAATCAATCTATGATAATGGATGTGATTTCTTTCTTCAAAGGTTTCAAAGGAAGAATTCCATTTAATCTTCTTAAAGAAACCATGATTAGGCTAATTCGAGGTCTTGGAATGCATGCAATTCCAGATAGAATGAATTCTTTCGAATCCTATGAGTTAGGGAAGAAGTTAGAAGTAAGAAAAGGTATTGTTAAAGAGAAGTTAGAAGCAAAAGTGAAAAGAGATATTGATAAAGACCCATTTTCATTATTGTTATTTAGTGATTCCAAACCAATTGACGTGAACAATCTTAAAGTAACAAAAATAAAAATACTTGGTATTCATGAAACAAAGCATCCATTTGCTGAGATTTTGGATGAAAATACTTCTTTTGAGATTCAAGCGTCTGTTTCACATCGTGTACAATTAATGGAAAGTGCCCAAGCGAAGAATTTCACTATAATTGTTGGTGATGTTTCTAATCCCTGGACAATGATAGTTGAAAAAGTAAAGGAATATGCAAGGGATACTATTTTACTTGACATGAAAATAATTGATAACATCTTATCACAGAAGCAAGATGCAAGTTATATTCACGTGAAAAATGAATTACAAAAACTTCTAAATATGATTGACAAGCTAAAGGATAATGAGTTTATTCTTCCGCTTGGACGATTTACGGGTAGTGTATTTAAAGCAATAGCGATGCCCTTGATATTTACTTGCTTAAGAAAAGATGAACGTGAAAAAATTGGATTGATTCTTTCTCTTATTTTTAGGCATTTTGGATATAAGGATGTTCATAAGGTCTTTCCTCTTACAAGGAAACTTGACGAAGGAAAAGGAAAATTAGTCGGATGGGTAAAGGGTGAAATAATATGAATAATCCACAATTTTATTTGCTTGCTGGATTATTGCATGACATTTGGAAGGTGAAACAAAGAGAGATTGCTGAAGTTCAGGGAAAATATGTTAGTAAGGACGAAATCATAGAGTCTTTTTTAAATGAGCTTAAAGGAAAAATCGCATTCTTGAGTGCGTTAAAGAAAGATGTTTTCTTGAAGATAATTGATATGTGCAAGAATCTAGAAAAGTATTCTGAAATGAAGACCGCAAATGAACTTACATCAGAATTACCAGATTTTGAAGAGAGCAAAAAATCAGAAATACTTGCAAAATCAAGACTATCTCCAGTATTCATGCTTGATGAATTGAATATTTATAAAACTGCGAGAGGAGAAAAGGTTTATTATGTGCTTTCGCCATTGAAAGTATTTAAAGAGAAGTTTTGGACATCAGAAATAAAGGGTAGTTATGGAGAGCTTGTGAAAGAATTTATTACGTTCTTAAATAAGTATGGGAATTATATACAGAATGTAGAGACATTGGATTTCGTTCTTGCAAAATATTTATGGTCTGTTCCATCTGTAGCAAAAGAGAACTTTATTTCAACAACTAGTCTTTATTATCATCTTAAATTAACTGGAGCATTTTCTTCATGCTTTGCAGAGTCAAAAAGCGAAAATGTTTACCTTGTGTATGGTGATGTGAGTGGAATACAAAGATTTATAAGTAATGTTGTTCGAATACTTGAAACCGAATTGAAAGGAATGGCAAAAAGATTGCGAGGACGAAGCTCTTATATAGACATACTGCTTTACTCCATCGCATTAGGATTACTTAACTTCTTTGACATTGGTATAACGCACATAATCTATATTGGAGGCGGAAACTTCTTATTAGCGATACCCGAAACGACAATGGTTGAGGATAAGTTGAGATTCTTCGAAAAGAAAATTCAAGATTATTTCGCTGGAGTAATGAAAGCTGAAATTGGAATGGTTTTAGCATGGAAAAGAGTAACAGCGAAAGATATAAGAGAAAAAGGTGGCAAGATTATTGGTGAAATTAATGATATATTGCTACCAGAGAAAAAACTAAGAAAACTATGCTCTGCAACAGCAATATATAAAGTTATTCCAGAAACGAAGCTTGGAGAGGGAGAATCATTATGTAGAGCGTGTGGTATTAGAATAAGCACTGATGAAACGAGATTGTGTGATATATGCAAAAAATTGCAGGAATTTGGAGAGCTTATAGCTAAGGCGGAGGAGGGGAAAGCAGCTATTGTATTTGCAATTTTAAAGCGGACTGCTCCTGCATTTGAAAAATTAAAAGAAATTTATCATGATCCAATAAAAATTAGAGAAGACTTCATAATATCGGCTTATTTAGCTCTAGATGTTAGAGATCCAATAACCATTGAAGAAATTAAGGAATTATCAAAAAACGCACACAAGGTTTATATTTTAATGATAAGAAATATGGATAATTTCATTATAACCGAAATCTTCCCAAAGAATGTAGTATTTGGATGGATTGTCATTAACAAGCATGTTCCAATGGAAGATGGAAGAATACTATCATTGGACGAAATTGCCGAAAAAAGAAGAAAAGGTCCAAAATATTTAGCGTATGTGAAGATGGATCTTGACTATTCTGGACTTATGATATCAAGATTACCAACAATAGCTCATTATGCGTCATATTCCCTAGCAGTAGATGCATTCTTCTCAATGTATGTTCCATCAATTCTAATGAAGTATCGGGACATATATGTAGTATTCGGTGGCGGTGATGATCTATTTTTTATCGGCCCGTGGGATATTGCAATAAATGCCATCATAGAAATAAACAAGGATTTCGAAGAACTATGTTCCAAAATAGCAACACTATCTGCAGGATACATAATGATACGACCAAAAATTCCCATAAAAATTGGATATGAATTAGCTCTCGAGGCTATAGATAGCGCAAAGCCGAGTAAAGACGATCCCATCGGTGGGAAAATAATGATATTTTCAACCAGGGTTAATATGATAGAACTTGAGAAACTAATCAATTATGGTGAATTGCTTAGAAATCTTATTGAAAAAGGAGAAATTTCAAGAACATTAGTAATGCGGTTATTAGAAATAAGAAGAAAAACCTTCAAAGGTCAAGGAAAAATCGATGTAACTTGGTGGCCAAAAGTACTATACGCCCTGAGAGAATTAGCCAAGAAACGACCAGATGTTGCAAGAATGTTCTTGAATTTCTGTCAAAATACCGAAGGCTTTAGAAAGATAATAATTCCCTTATCATATGCCTTGTTAGCCACGAGGAAAACATAGAATTTTACTTTATTAATCATTATAATATAATATACATGATATAATATACTCAGTTTCTAACATTTTTGGACTATATTCTTACGCATCTGGTGATTAAACCGATTTAGCTTCAATTAATCCTGACATTGAACATCTTTGTTGCGTAAATCATGCTTCACTTGGCTTATGGCAAACGCAGTGGACTGAAAATAGTGGATAGATCCAATGAACGCTACTCAATGAAAAGAGTAACTTAGTTTAATTAGTAATACATTGTGATATCTTGTTCTGCGAAAAATATTAGTGCTAAGCTAGTACAGTAATTATAATTCTTACAGTATACTTATGATAATCATTTCATATCAAAAATTTAGTGAGTTATTGGAGTTTAATGATTTAAAAATTATTCTTATTGATAG
>JAHKLH010000097.1 GCA_029856635.1 Candidatus Njordarchaeota archaeon | reverse complement strand
AGCTAAGAAATTTGGTGTTAGCGATACTGCAATAAGAAAAAGAATAAAGAAACTTGAGCAAATGGGGATCATTAAAAAATATACAATTGAAATAGATCCAAAATTACTTGGCTATGGAGTTATTACTATAATTGGAATTGACACAAAACCAGAACATTATGTTTCGATTTTAGAAAAGCTCAAAACGATTGATGAAGTAATAAGCTTGTACTCAACGAGCGGAGATCATATGATTCTAATTGAATCCTGGTTTAAAACCTACGATGAATTCACAAAATTCGTGAAAATGCTAGAACAAATGGAAGGAATTACTCGAGTATGCCCTGCAATAATTATTGAAAAAATCAAGTAAGGTTTTCTGATGATAAGAAAAAATTTATTTGGAACGATGCTATTACTATTGATAATATAAATGAGCTCTGCTTTTAACTCAAATGAAAAATTCTCTTGTTATTTCTAAAGCTTATAGTAATTTGCAATTTATTAAATCATGTTAAAAAGTCTTATAGAGTTAGATTTAAATAAAACTGATTTATTAAGTAAAAGAACAAGGTTAATTCTAAATTAACAGGTAATGCTTGGTAGTGATAAAAACTCTTGAAAGAATCTCTTATCAGCATTACTGTATTTTTAGTTAATTTTTTTAAGTATTTTGTTTAGGATGAAAAATGGCAAGAAGAGCAGATGATTGGCTTAATCAAGTCATAAGGGATCTTGAACATGCAGAGGCAAAATGATTTGGAAAGAGGATATTATGAATGGGCGTGTTTTTCGGCACAACAGGCTGCAGAAAAGGCTGTAAAAGCACTTTATCAGGAATTAGGAATCGATGTATGGGGACATTCCATATGGAGATTACTTGATAGATTACCGCGGAACATCGTCCAAGTATTGAACTGATAAACTTAGCAAGAGAACTTGATAGATTTTATATACCAACGAGATATCTTATCTTAACGCTCATCCAGTTGGTTCCCCGTATGAGTATTATACAGAAAATGGTGCAAGAAGGGTGATTGAAATTGCGAGGAGAATATTGGAATTCTGCAGACATAAAATTGAGGAAATTAGACGCAGATAAAATACTTAAACAAGTGAAAGAGGAAGTATTCAAATTAAGTGGAGTCACGTGCGCTATCGTCTTCGGCTCCTTTGCACGCGGTAATTATTCTGGAACAAGTGATGTCGATCTTCTTCTCATAATAAAAGAGAATATTCCAATTGATGCACGATACAGAAAATACAATAGAATACGAGCAGACACTGATGTACAAGTCATAATACTGACACTAGACGAAGTGTTGCAGAGATTACATCAAGGAGATACGTTCATATTAGAAATAATAACAACGAGATTCCCAGTAAAAGGGGGAAAGATTTTTGAAAAATTAAAGAAAATCTCGGAAAAAGTAATAAGGAAATACGGATTAAAACGAACTGAAATTGGATGGATACGTAAAAATACTCGTGAATAAAACAATTAAGCTTATTTTTATTTTCCATCATTAATATGCAAATAGTTCTAAAAAGAACCTTGGGTAACTAAAATAATACCTTTAAGTTATATTGTAGGAATATTAAACTAAGCAGTATTTTGTATGAAGAACTATTAAAAAATATTCAAAATAACAGACTGAAGAAAGAAAAGTACATACTAGTCATTGAGGTACTCAATGTCCAAGAAAGGTGAATTAGCGAAGTAAAAATTAGCGTTAGTAAAGAGATAAAACATTTTCAAACACAACTGAACATTATATAAGATTCATAGAACTCATATTCTGGCAGAAGGCGAACCATTTCCATGCTATCAGACGAGTTGAATTCGTTGCGCATGGGAAATCTTTGAGAGACAAACACTAGTGCAATATATGCCGAATCAATAGTCACGTTTTACTTCAAGACAGAGAAATCAAGAAAATTAATCACAATTTTCATATTGCAACATTCACGATTATTGGATAAGTGAAAAAGAATTAAAGTAGAATAGCAATTTGATATTTGCACGAACAAAGTAGCAAGTAACTCGGAAAAACAAGGATTTTTAGCTAAAACTGAGCAAGAGTTTTTTCGGAATTTATTAAGGTTTTCGAGTAGTATATTTTGATAATAACTTGAAAATTCCAGTATTCTTTTAATGTTGCTTCAATTAATAAATAAGAAAGTTTCGGATTTTTAATTAGTGCTCAAAAAACAAAGAATTATGAATATTCTGAGTCTATTTCTTCTTATATTTGTAGTAGTATATTATAATGATTACTATAATAACTGCTGCTATTGCTGTAGTTAGTATGTATGTCATGATGGGTGTTTTTATCTTACATGTAAATATTTCTGATACTGCTTCATTTCCAGCCTTATCTATTGCTCTTATTCTTAATTCAAGCGCGCATTCTTTGTCTGGTGCCGTTATTGTTGTTGTCCATATGTTATCTGTTTTTGTCATTTCAATAGCATTCCATTCATTTTCTCCACTTATTCTATACTCTAAGTACACTAGTTTTACTCCACTCAGTTCGTCAGTTACATTTGCTTTGACTGTTATTAATGATCCAGTATCTGCTTCTGTTGGATATTCAATGTTTATAATCTTCGGCAAGGTATTATCAACAATTACTTTAATAACAACGGAATTTTCGTTATCTAGTTTGTCAGTAGCAATTATCTTAATTACGTGTTGTCCATCTAAATACTGCGTTGTGTTCCACAAGACTTCTATTCTTCCTGTAGTGTTCCATATTCCTACCATCTTATCATCTATTAAGATTACGATGCTTTTGATATTAGTCTCTACAATTTCTGCAGTAATTTTTACAATTTCCCGCACAAATGAATTGTTCTGGGGACTTATTATATTTATCATTGGTTTGGTATTATCGATATGAATTATTACTTCTGCCTCAGCAGAATTATTAGCTTTATCGAATACTATTGCCCTAAGCTTGTGATATCCATCAGAAATAGTAGTTGTGTCCCAGTCAAACGTGTATGTAAGATTACCACTAATTCCTTTTTCATCTATGAGCAATTTATCTACGTATAATTCGATTTTATGAATGTTTTTATCGCCTATTTCTACTTTTACAGTTATTGTTCCTTTAACATAGGTATTATTCGCTGGTGATATAATATTTATCTCCGGTGGTATCGTATCAACATAAATTATAACTGAGCTCGTATCACTTACTCCATTTTTCAGTATTGCTACCACTGTTATGTTGAATTCTCCCTCACTAGGTAGTTTAATTAAATACTGGTTAATGTTTGATGGTATGTTTTCATCGATGCATTTTCCATCTAAATATAATTCAAAATGATCTATATCTAACAATGCGATAACATTCCACTCGACAGTGATTGTGCGTGAATTTATCCATGAGTTATTTTCTGGTTTTATTATGCTTACATCAACTTGCGAGACTGTGATATTTCTCCACAATCCTGCCCTGTTTTTGACAAAAACCTTAAATTCTACTGATGTAACAGTCGTAGTCCATGCGTCAAATGAGAAGTTATGAATAAGAATTTTAGTTTCTTCCTCTTGGAAAATAACTTTGTGTATACCGCTCTCATTATCATGGCATTTAATAATAGCTATGGTTTTAGTACCGTTTGCAGAGAGTTCAATTGACACATTAGGAGGTGATGTATCCTTAAGCTTGTTTAGCATCCAATATGCTGACGTAACGAAGAGATATAATGTTCTATTACAAACATTTTTTACTGCATTTGGCATTGGGTTAAAACGCCATTTATATCCATATGCGCCCCATATTGTTCTCCCACCGTAATATGATGAATAATCCTTCCATCGCAGCCACGATTCATTATAAAATATTTCTGGAGTAAAGGCTAAAACGCCATATATTCCATAAGCATCATCATCCCACGCACCAGGCGCTTCATAAAGTGCGCATGCTTGCATTGCTGGATATCTTGTTGCTTCTTGTACTAAGAATAACATTTCATGGAATAATGATGCTTCAAATGGTGTCCTAAAATGGGTTCCCCATGGAAATAATAACATTTCTTCTCCGCTATGTAACGATATTGCCAAGACGGGAGATATGTTTCCCATTAGTTCAGATAAGGCTTGTGTTTCTGGTTCAGAAAGTGGTTCTGTTCCTGCATATGTGTATGACATGGGGTCTCCTAAAGATCCTTCGTTAGACCATGAATACCTATAATTTCGGTTTAGATCTACTCCTCCAGGAATATCTTCACTAATTAATCCATCACTGTCATTATCATAGCCCTCATGTCCAATCCAGTTCCATACACCACCAGTATATTCGTACAATGTAGCTATGTATCCATCATTATCAATATCCTCAGGAGGATCTTCATCAGTGGCTCCATCTCCATCATCATCAATAGGTCTTAGATTCTTTCTGATACAGTCAGCGTACAATAGTGCATAGTCATGTCCTCCTACATTTAGTACTGGAACAATATAGATGTCGAAGTTATCCAGAATTGCAGTAACTATTGGGTCGTATCCATACTGTTCGGTTAAATTAACAGCAATAAACAATGCTGCTTCTGCAGTTATAAGTTCTCTTGCATGATGTGCTCCAATTAGCAGTATTGATGGTTTTGGTTTATTATTACCATTAGTAATTTTAATACATAATATTTCTTTATACGTTTCATTTATATAGTAGCTTAGTCCTATTTTGAATATTTCAACTCTATTTAGATATTCTTGTTTTAATTCATTTAATATATTGTATATTTCGTCTGCAGTATGGTATTTACTAACTTCATAAACTATTTTAGCAGGAGCTTTTCCAGTTAACTTTGGAATAGTAACTTCTGGTTTTAGCATTAGCCTATAGCAAAATACTTTTGTACGATACCAATAATTTTGAAAAGTGATAGCCTCTGCAATTCCATCTTCATTTAAATCATAAAGATACACACGATTATGTGCAACATCAAAGCCTTTAGGATACTCAAACAACTTTGTTCCATTTGATAGAACAACTGTGAGCTTGTCATTATTTATTAGTGCTAGCTCATAAAGACCATCAGAATCAAAGTCAATAGTAGCTGGGATTGTTTGTGAATAACATAAGAACTTTAAAATGTCTCCTTCAAACACATGTACTGAATTTCCATCAGCAATTAGAACTTCCATCGCTTGATCTTGATCTACGTTTCCTACAGATATACCAATCGTGCCAGAAAATGATACATTGTATATTGTCTCAAGGCTCTCCGAAAATATGTAAACATAATTGTCAGATGCACATGCACTTTCTTGCTTTCCATCGCCATCTATGTCAGCTAATGCTGGTTCACATGTTGAGCCTATATCTACAGTTTTGATAACAGTAAGATCATCATCAACGATCAAGGATTTATTGTTTCCTACAACTACTATTTCTTGCTCTACATCATCATCAGTATTACCAATAAGCATCCATGCTTTGTTTAATTTTAGACTAAGATTAACTATTTTTCTGCATTCTAGTCCATCGTCCACTAAGTCAACATAATATATACCATCACTTGAGCAAAAGATAACTTCATCAAAACCATCATTGTCAATCTCATATGTGGCCAAGCTCTCATTAATTATTCCTGGTGTTGAAGCCTCTAAATGCATTCTTGTATTTATGAATGTAATTGCAGAGTAATTTGTAGCAACAACGAACCAACCCAATTCAGTTTTTATTGAGATTATTTCAAATATGCTCATGTTTAATACAAGTTCATGCTCAAGACCTCTCCAATCAACAATCATTAATGAAGTTTCATTTTTTCTCGTTGCAAATTCTATCATTCCATCCCCATCAAAATCGCCAAAAACAACATCCGATGGAATTGCGGAAGCACCAAATGCCAATATTGCTCCTTCTGGCAATTCGTTAAAAGATTTTGAATACGACATATCCAATAAATTTTGATGCACATTGCTAGCATATTTGATAAAGTTATGTTCGAAAACATTCATGCTAAGACTTTGATTAGGTATCTCAACTATAGTATGTTGCGCAATAATGAAATTGCAAGACATTAGAATAATTAAAACAACCAGAGTAAATTTATGACTTGCCCCCAATGCAGATACACCTTTTTATT
>JAHKLH010000096.1 GCA_029856635.1 Candidatus Njordarchaeota archaeon | reverse complement strand
GCCACAGAATAGCTTCTGAGAGCATCAGTTTATGACAGGGCCACGAAGACCAATGAAAGGAATAACCTTGCGCTTAATCTCACTAGAATCTGCTGAGAATCCAGCCACGAAGATAGTAGTCTTGCTAGTCCTGCTCACTATCGTGAAGACAGGCATGCGCTCAGTTAGATATGTTTCTCTTCCTCTAGCTTTTAGTCCTCTACGCCTTGCATTCTTTTTTAAGTCCCTTTGTGCCTGCATTCTGATAGACTTCGCCAGTCTCTACTGGTTGGAGTGCTTTGAGCATGTTTCTGAAGAATCCTGCTTGCTGAAGTATTCTCTTTGCTGTGTACTATGCTGTCTTATAGCATACTCCTCGCTCTCTGCTTATTGTCATTATGCTCATTCCTAGCTTTAGCAAGAAGTATGCCATGGGGATTATATCTCTTATGCTTATTTTTCTTCCGCTGAATATTGTGCTTGTGAGGTCATTAAACCATTTTCCGCAGTTTTTTGCAGTAGTAGTGTTGCAAATATGACTTGTGGCGCATTCTTCCCTTTCTGATTACTCTGCTTGATCCGCAGTGTGGGCAGTGTAGTTTTTCGTATTTTTCTCCGAATCTTGCTTTTCTTATTGCTTTTACTATCTTCTCTTCCGTTAGGCTGCTTATGAGGTCTATTACTCTCTTCAGTTTCGTGCTCATGTGCGCTCATGCTTTAATAATATCTCTTGCTTTAAAAAGAGGAGCAACGAAGTCTATATGAGTGAAAAGCTTATGTTTTTGAATAATTGAGATTTTAAAAGTTTAAAATATCACAGAATAATAACTTAATTAAGGTATAATCATTCTCAACTTTAATTACCATGAAATAAGAGAGATGGTAACGATGAATCTCATTAAAAACTTACAAGATAAGTATATCATAATATGTGGTGGAAAAGGAGGCACTGGAAAAACGACAACTGCTGCTGCAATAGCACTTGAATTAGCAAAAAATAGACGTGTTATCGTAATAAGTACGGATCCTGCACATTCACTGAGTGATGCTTTTGGTGTCGAAATTGGACCAAATATAAAAACGATCGAAATCAAAGGAACCAAATTGGATGCATTAGAATTTAATCCACAATCAATCATGTCTGCATCATTCGAAAAATTAGAAGAAAAATTTCCTCTAATGAGCGATGAATTCTCCCTAGAGACTCTCTCATTAATGATGGATACAGCAATGCTTCCTGTCGAGTATGTTGAAGGTGCTGTTTTTATAGTACTTTTGGATAAAATTAATAAACTCGGAAAATATGATACAATTGTTTTTGATACAGCACCAACGGGTCACACATTGAAATTGTTAAAATTACCAGAATTAATGTCCTCGTTTCTTATGAAAATTATGCGATTTCAAATGAAAATTGCTAGCTTTTTTAGTAAATTAAAGTCATTATTTGGTTTTGAAAGCTACGATATATATGGCGAAACACTGAAAATGCTAGATCAACTAAGGAGGATTATTGAAGAAAATAGAAAGTTACTAACAGACAAGAAAAGGACAGAGTTCGTAATAGTATGTATTCCCACAATTCTTTCCCTATATGAAACAATAAGATTAAGCACCGAACTAGAGACATTAGGTGTGCCGAATAATACTATTATTGTAAACATGGTAAGAATCACAAGTTCAAAGGAAACATGTTCATTTTGTAAAAATCTTTCAAAATTGCATTTTAAAGTTCTTGAAGAAATTAAAAGAACATTCCCAGACAAATCTATATATATTGTGCCCTTTTTGGATTATGAACCACGAGCTGGAAAATTATTTCACTTTACTGAATTCCTAAAGATTTCTAATCAAGGATAATTAATCAAAAATAGCATGAAAATGCAATATGGGGAAATTGTCGTTAATGACTTCTTATCAATTGAGTAAAGTATGTCGCTCGTTGATACTTTTGCACCTTCCTTATAAGCCTTAGTTTTTTATCGCTTTGTTACTAACTTGATTGCAAGTTCTAATATTTTTTTAAAATTATACTACTAATTTAATAACAAAACAAATAAAGAAACATCAAATTATCGTAAATGTAAAAGCATCCATATGAGCGGCGGAGCGAGAATGCTTTAGATCTCATGTTTAACTCGTCATATACAAAACATTAATTTTTTGGGCCCAAATAAGAGGCCAAAATACGCTACGTGCCACGAGCACGTATATTCAGCGTGGTCCAAAATCCCAACCTAAGCACGAACAGATACAAATGCGCCGCATAGCGCGAATACTAGCCCCGCACTTAGATCGGGGGACGCTCGGACTCACGAAACATTTGAAGATTTAAAACGAGGTGATGCACCAGAGTATGAGTCTTACAAAGTTTGATTGCTTAATAGGTCTTAAGGCACGAGGTCTATGGAGGGTTAAATCATATCAGCATTTTAATAATCATTAAAAAATAAATGAAATAAAAATCACAAAGCTTGTGAGCATAACATAATCCTAAAAATAGAATAACATATGTTGTATAATATACTGTCTTTAATGTATTAAGGAGCCCCATTTAACATTAACTAAAATAAAACAGGCTTTTAGCTTATGCGGTTCCATATGACAAAATTGTTTATGAAATCTATGAATTTTTTGGCTATAAACTCTATGGAGTAATTCCTCAAAGGATGCTTGGATATCCTGAGAAGAACAGTATCAAATAGCGCTTTAAACTTGACCAAAGCTCAGGAGTTAATTGAGAAATCTGGGGTATTCGCAAGTACTCAAGCAAGTGCTACAGTATTTCCAGCATCTTATTGTAATTCATACTTCCAGTATTAATAGTCTCACACGAGAAATAAAACAACAACATACGCTCTTATGGACATTTTTGAACTTATTATAATTTGATGCTTCTTTATTTTTTTATTAAATTAGTAGTATAATTCTAAAAAATATTAGAATTCGCAATCAAGTTAGTAACAAAGCAATAAAAAATTAAGACTTATTAAGAAAGTGCAAAAGTATCAACATGAGCAGATTCTATTTTAGTAATTAAATTAATTAAAGCTTCTTTATAATTAACGTTAATCTCCGTAAGGATTTTTGATTAAGTTGATGAAACTACTATCATGTTTTTATGCTTGATATCAAAGATTACTAAGGAGACTACATGTCTACGAGATTGGAAATTAATGAGCATGTCCTAGACTATTACCTAATGAATACTTCTTTGTTGCTCAATTCCTCAATTATCTTGATTAGAAGATATAGCGTTTCACAAATGGGGGCACTTACTCGTAGTTTTTTAGATTCTCTCACTATCGCGCCACATATGAAATCCATTTCGGTCTTCTTTCCGCGTAATACATCTTGTAATGTTGATGAAATGTTCTCTCCTGTGCTTTTAGCAACTTTCATGACTACATTAATCATCTCTTTTGGATCTATTTGTATTCCTTTCCTTGCAGCAATCTTACATATTTCTTCTACAATCATTTCAGCAAGTTTTCTGGCAGAATTAGAAAGATAAACCCCCTTATTCTTCATTCTTAGAACTGCCGTTAATGAGTTTATGACTGTGTTTATTATTACTTTTTTCCAAAGAAGTAAAACAAGGTTTGGCTCAAGTTTAGCTGGTAATCCTGCTTTATTAAATAATTCAACGAGTTTCTTCGCAAACTCTTCAGAATCTGCTCCTGAAACTGGTGCAAAAAACGTTTCTCCTATTCCAGCATGTATTACAACTCCTGGTTCTGGAATATTTGCACCATTATTGGTGATGCCTCGAATTAAATTCACTTGGCCTAAAACTTTGTACACTACCTCTTCATTTCCTATACCATTTTGCAACAATACATAGCATTTAGCAGAAATTCTCGCTTCTTTTAATTCTTTCAGTATTTGCTCAGTGTCATGTGCTTTCGTCGTTACTATTATAAAGTCAAACTCTTTTGGTAAGTTAGATACTGTTGTTGTTACATTTTTCAAAATTATCTTCCTCTCTTCTCCGTTTTTTCTCAATGTTAAGAATCCTTTCTGTTTTATTGCATCTATGTGCCATTTGCGACCAATCGCATACAGTTCACAATGTTCATGTATGTATGCTGCAACTAAGGATCCAATACTTCCTAATCCCGCGATAAGTATTCTCGGTGAAACCATGTTTAGTTCCCAATCAAAATAAAGATATGAAATTTTTTAGATTACATGGATACTGAAAATCTTTGAAAATTTGAAACATATCTTTCTTTTGGTGAAATAGGGAGTTAAATGATTATAATTCATACAGCAGATTTTCATTTAGGTGCTGCATTAGCATCACTACCTGAAGAAATAAGACTAAAGAGAATTGAAGATTTCTTCAACAATTTACGGGAAATCATCACCTTTGCTGTGAAAAATAAAGCGGATTTCTTCATAATTGCTGGTGATGTTTTTCAATCAACTCGACCCTCAAGTTACATCTACAATAAGTTCGCTCAGCACATCTCCGTTTTGCTCCGGGAGAAGATAAAGGTTATAGTAGCTGCTGGAAATCATGATATTCTAAGAGCAAAGAATTGTGAACCATATATTGGTGCTCTTGAGAAAATTGCATCAGCATATTCAAAAGATTTCATATTCGCTTATGAACCAAGGGGAATAATTCTAACCTCGCGGGATGGAAAGAGGGTTGGGTTCATACTATTACCTTATCTTCCACCTAAGGAGGATGAAAATGAATACAGTAGGAGAATTTGTAGCAGTTTTAGGAGAATTTTAAATGACTTAAAGGAAAAAGAATGCGACTACATTGTGACTGTCGGTCATTTTCTGGTCGAAAAAGCAAAAGTTAGAGAGAAAATATACGAGACAGACACACCAGTTCAGATTAATTGTATTTGGTCTAGTGATGTAAGCTATGTTGCACTAGGCCATGTACACGAATTTCAACATGTCTCTCGAAATATTGTCTACTCTGGATCTATAGAAAAAATAACTTTTGCTGAGGAAAACGATCAAAAGTATTTCGTTTTGATCAAAGAGCATGGAGGAGATCTTGAATTTATACCAATTGAATTAAATACTCGACCATTGATTACTTTGCCTAAAAAGAGCTTGAATATTAATTCCTTAGATTTCTCAATGTATCCTCAATTAGATATTACTGAAGTTTTTTTGAATAAATTGAGAAACATCAATATTCCAAATGGTGCAATTGTCAGAATTAAATATAAAATACGCTCTGGCCAAAGACTTGACCAAGATGCGATTTATAGATTACTTAAAGCTAAGAAAGCTTTACATACTCTATTCGTACCAGAAATTATATCAGGGAAACGATTAAAAAGGCCAAGTCCTGAGGCCTTAATTTCCATTGAAAGAGCTGTTAAAGAATACATAGATACACTTAACTTGAAACCAGATTTACGAAAAGAAGTATTGCGTAGAACCATGGAATACTTAAAGGAAATCCAATGGTGATTAAAATATGCGATTAGTAAAACTTAAAATTGAAAATTTTGCAAGTTACAAGAAAGAAGAAATAGACTTCGAACAACTTGGACATTTCATTGCGTGTCATGGAATTACTGGTGCTGGAAAAACAACGTTACTCGTTGATGCAATTACATTTGCACTATTCGGTGTTGCATACGGAGAAAAGAACGTTGCAAGACACGTAATTGCACCGAATGCTACTAGTTGTAGAGTAGAATTAATCTTCGAAATTGATGGAAAAAAGTATCGTATTGTTAGAAAAGCGAGTAGAGTAGGTAACCGCGCTGAAACAAAGGCATTTCTTTTTGGGCCAGATGATTTGAATAGAGAATATGCACAAGGAGTAAGAAAAGTAAACGAAGAAATACGAAAGCTCATTGGATTAGAGCATGATGCGTTTCTACAGACAATAGCAGTTAGACAAGGGGATGTAGCTTCTTTGGTTTTATCTCCAAAAAGATTACAAAAACTGAAAGCCTTATTGCGTATTTTTAACCTAGACTTTAGCAAAATTCAGAACAAATTAAAGAAGGAATTAGATAAAATAAAGAAAGAATACAATATGCTATGTGGAAAAAAACTTGGATTAATTTGGCGACGAGTGGATCAAAACAAAATTAAAGCTAAGATTGATGACTGCTTAAAGGAAAAAGAAACACTACTTTCGAGAAAAAATGAAATTAAAAAGGAGATAGATAAGTACACTAACAAGTTAGAAGATTTACTTGAG
>JAHKLH010000095.1 GCA_029856635.1 Candidatus Njordarchaeota archaeon | reverse complement strand
TATGCATGGTAATTCAGTTGGATGTGTGGAAAAAAGAAATGCGAAGAGGCGTGATAGAGATGTGTATTCTTATGCTTTTGAGCAAGAGAGAGATGTATGGATACGAGATTTCAAAGACATTGCATCGCTTTGGTACTTTATTGCATATCGAGGAAGGGACATTGTACCCTTTGTTGCGGCGTTTGGAGCAACGGGGATATGTAATAGGAGAATGGAAAATTACTTGTGGACGTGCAAGGAAATACTATCGAATTTCGCAAAAGGGCCGGATTGTTTTGAATGAGATGTTGAAGTTCTGGAATGATTTGGTTAAGACCGTGGATATGTTGATGAGGGGTGAGGGAAATGAGTGAGGATGCGATTCGATTGATAGATTTGTATTTAGATGATGTGCGTAGATATCTTCCAAAAGACATTGCTGCTGATGTTGTTGAGGAATTGAGAACTCATATTCTTGATAAGTGTGAAGAATTAGGCGGACTAACTGTCGAAAACGTATACAAAGTGATTAAAGAGTTAGGGCCGCCGGAAGAGCTTGCTCGAAGGTATATGAGTATTGGCTCTGAACGAAGTGAAATAATTATTCGGCTTGGAATAAGTGATGATTTATATCCTTATTTTGCAAGGCTTCTTGCTTTGGAGTTACTTGTGATGCTTTTCTTCTTTTCTATTTCATTAATTCATGCTGTAACTACTGGAATAACTGAACATGTTATTAGTGTTACGTTTGGTGCTGTTATATCGATGATCGCAATTTTGATCTTCACATACCTTGTGTTTCTCGTTATTTCGAATATTCCCGAGGTTAAGGAGGCATTCAAACGAATTCTTGATGAAATTTTAAGTTGGTTTGGTCTGTCGCCAAGAGAATATAGAAAAGGTCCTCGTAAGGTTCGGATTAAGCAAGTAAGACGCCCAGAACGGTATGCCTTTGTTAAGCGTGAACCATTGATTTCTGTGGAAGTTCCACGAGTGAAGGTGGCTAGTTCCTTTGTAGCTGGAACTAAGGTTGCACTTGGATTATTTTTAATAGCTATTGCATATTGGATTTACTTGTTGCCAACTAAATTATCATTAAATGATCTTACATCATTGTGTTTTGTAAGTTTAACTGTGTTTTTGACGCTTAGGAGTATTCTTATAATTTCAGAAGGTCTTTATGAACTTTACACAGAAAGGAAAAGTAAAGTTGTTGGCGTACTTAGCTCAGTAACGTGGTTTGTGTTTATTCCAGTACTAATCCTAATTAACTTGTATACAGAGCAATTACAAGTGCCAAAAGTAACGCGTACTGATGGTTTGCAAGTAACTTTCATTTTAATTCCCTCGGAATACATTCCTCTCGTACGAATATTGTGCTTAATAATCTTGATTTTAATTATCGTTGATTTTGTGATAGCGGCTCTTAAGATAAGGAAAGAACGAGAGTTATTCTAAACTTTAGCATGAAAAAATACACAAAAACTATAACAGCGCTAACGCGTATTTTGATGCACGAGAAATTTTTGCGCGTGCCTTTAATTCGATTTCTTCAATAACGGAGCCAGGAGCTTGTTTTATCGTTATATAACCTTCATCGGCGACCTGTTTTATAATTTCCAATCCTTTCTTTGTTCTTGCAATTAATACGGTCCATCCCAGATAGTTTTCAGAAATCCCAGCCGAAATATCTCCAAAAACGCCAGTATAGTCTGGGCATACAAGGCATCCGACTTGCATATATGAAATTACTTCTTTAGTTGGAATTTTTACTTCTTTCTTATCATAATGGATTGTAAGTACGTCTCCTACGAGTCTAATGTCTTGTATTTGCTCCGCGGAAATGTTATATTTGCTTTTTAGGTAACTCAAAAAAGCTTCGTGAGCAAATGTACCAAAACAGAAGAGCGAGATTATCAAATCGAGTCTTTTTCCAAATTCTGTTTCTAGAAGCGGGAAATCTCTCATTTGTCTCAAGAAATATGCTTGACATGGGAGGGCAACTATTGCAACTTTCTCAAGCGCACTATGTTCAATAGCATCTTTCAGTTTGGCAGTAAAGGGAACCAATTGCCATTTATTTCCAGAAGCTTTAATAACTTCATCCTTTGTCCGAGCAATTACAACATCGCCTTTGAAACCACGTATGCGTCTTATAGCAACGACGGCATCTATCTTTCCCTTCTCTAGAAGCCAGCATAACATTGATGTAACCGCACCGCCGCTTCCGATTCTTCTAGAACGAATTTCCTCAATCGTCGATTGAGCTAAAAAAACATCAATGTAGTCTCCAATTGGTTTCTCCGGAGGAATTGCAAAGACACTCATTTTTATCCCCAATATAATTACGACTTAGATTTTATCTTCTCAAGATATCGTCTTACTAGGAGTTGAGATGCGCGAGGGCATCTCACATAACAAGTTCCACATCTAATGCACTTTTCTACAATTAACTCTGGTCTTCTCTCAATAAGTATTAGTGCTTGTGTTGGACATGATAATGTACACGCACCACAACCTATGCATAGTCCAGAGAATACTACATCGTCAAGTAAATCAAATCCAGATAAGGGTTTCTCAAGACTAGCTACGGCTTTAAATAAAAGTAACTGTTGCTCTCTCCCCGTGATAAGAAAACGCAAAAATGATACTATGGTTACTGGTGGCGGAGGACATCCAGGAATCGCATATTCTATTGTAACTACTCGCGAAATAGGTGAAAATATTCGATGTTCCGGTTTAGGCATTTGCCCTCCTCGTGAAAATCTTGTAATTCCTCCAAAAACAGCGCAACTTCCAAGTGCTACTAGGATTTTGGCCTTGTTTCTTGCTTCTTTAAGAAGTTCTATTGCGTGCGGATCATTCATACACACACTTCCTGTAACAAAAATTACATCGGCATCAGAAATCTCAAAGTTCTCCTCAACAGTATAACGGGAGATGAAGTCCCCGAATTGAGATATTTGTGGAAGTGCTCTAAAAAGAGATACACAGCAACCTTCACATCCTCCAAGATCGACATTAATAATCTTCATACGTTTCACATTCATCACCCTTAAACTTTTATAAAATGCGTAGCACAAGGAATACAAGGATCGTAAATTCGAGCTACAAGAGGTGCTAAATCTGGTGGAAGTTTTTCTGCGGCTTTTTCTATAATTGGTATATTAAACATTGTTGGAACCACTACCTTAAAGTTTTTAACTCTTCCCATGGAATCTAATTCAACGAAGTGAAAAAGTGTTCCTCGAGGTGCTTCATATACACCAACTCCCTTTCCCTCATGGAGAGTTAGTTCAGGAGCTCTTATGGATTCATGAATATCAATTATATCAAGTATCTCAAGGGTTCGTTCCAAGCACAATTCAACTTCAAGAATTCTTGCAAGATGTACTCCAATTAAGCGATAATCATTAAAATCTCTGTAGACCACTAACCTTGCTCTTGGACCAACCTCAATAAAATTATTCCCGTACTTGGCAATACATGCAGAGCTTTCCTTTCCTATTTCTTTAGCATCAGGTCTGTATTCATCATACGTAAAAACCTTAACCTGCGTGGGATTTACATTATACCTATCTCCATAAAATGGATGTGATGCCAAAAATTTAGGAGACAACTTTACTTCCGCAAGTTTTTCTATTCTTTCTGACCATTTGTCTTCATCAAAATGTAAGTCCTTTATCTTCTGAAAATCATTCAATACTGTTGCTAAATTATCCTTTGCAAACTTAATTACTTGTGGTGTAGGAGGTCTTAAGACTCCGCCAATTGTTAAATATGGTGGATGTGTTGGAGCACCCCCAAGGCGTGTAAGAATACGATTTATTTTTTCAAGATTTTGAACAATTTTTAAAAGCAATTCCCTTTGCAATTCTTTTTTCTTGAACATATCTCCTAAAACTAATGCAATAACAAATAGATGTGATTGAATTCTATTCAAAAGTCCAATTGCTTCGCGAAGGAGACGACCAGCAAATGGAGGTGCTAAACCTAAAGCATGTTCTAAAGCCTCGGAGCATGCAATTCCATGGGCTGCATGGCATATTCCACATACTCTCATTGCGGCTTCTATCAGGAGCAAAGGGTGTTTTCCTATGGCTAATTTTTCGAAACCTCTTACTGGTGCGGTTGCGATGAAGTGAGCTCTCAATACTCTTTTTCCATCATGAAAAATATAAAATTTAGCATCTCCTGCAATTCTCGTCAGCTCTACTATTTTTTGAGACATTTTATTCCCTAAAACAAGAGATATTGATGCAATGTTGAATATTAATTTCGTATATAACTTTGCGCTAGAAATGTTGGCAAATTAAAAGGGGAATTTCAAATGGATGATGTAGCATTTATAGTTTCTTGTACAAAGAAGAAAATATGGGACATCAATCCTAATGCACCGAAGAAGGTACAAGCTAAAGATGCCTATGTTGGAAATTTATTCAAGCTTGGAAAAAAACTTGCTGAGAAGCTAAAAGCACCGTGGTTCATAATTAGTGCAAAATACGGAATTCTTAAGCCAACAGAATTAATTGAAAATTACAATGTCACAATTGACGAAACAGATCTAACACCAGAAATCGTTAGAAAGCAACTAGTTGAAAAGGGAGTGTTTAAATTCAAAAAATTAGTTGTTTTGGCTAGCACCAAATATTGTAATTTGATAGAAAAAGCTGCAGAGCTTTTAGGAATAATCGTGGAGACGCCATTAAAAGGATTGCCCTTAGGAATGATGCTTGCAAAATTAAAGAAGATGTTATCTTCAAATCAAACAAAATTGACAGATTACTACTAAGTCTCCATAAATCGTAGTATTATGCTTCTGATGTGAGTATTTCTTCAAGAGTATTACTTACATTTTTTACGTATGAGAAAAATGGTAAATGTCTTCGAATATTACTCTAGAGCATATGTAAAAAAGAACCTCATTGAATTCTTAAGGCATCGATGGGTTGCAATTCATATGGAAAAAACAGACGAATCTGGAGCAAACATATTTGTAAGATACATTCGCGGAAAACCAATCACAATAAATAATGAGAAAGATCTAAAACACATTCTATTCGTTTTTAGGGATCTACGTCCAAGGACTTTTTATGGAACGGTTAACATCTACAGAAAATTGGAAACAAAAGAGGACGCATTAAATTACGAAAAGAACGTGATAAAACGGACTTGTGCATGGGATGTAGACAGCGAACTAAAAAACTGGCAAAACACAATTAAAACGGCAAAAATCATTGCAAAAGCACTAGAAAAATATGGAGTTATAAAGTCCGTGTATTTCGTCTGGAGTGGTCGAGGAATACATATCAGAATTCATGAAAACGCATTTTCTAACGAATTGCTTGCAAAATATAAACCGCTTGATATAAGTTACTCGATTGTCAAGTTTACCATTGATGAAGTGCGCGAAGAGATAAGAAGAATTCCTAAAATTGCTGTTGAAAACCTAATGGATCCTCAAAGAGTTTTTACTGCGCCCTTATCTCTTCATAGGAAACTGAATGTAGTATGTGTTCCCCTAAAATATGACGATCTTGATAATTTCAACCTTGATTGGTTAAACCCAGGGAAGCCAAGATTTAATCCTAGTTGGAATAAATTTGAGATTGGAGAGGCGGATGAGTTGGCAGAACTTGCAGTGAAGAAAGTAGGTGGTTACATGGGAAAAATGTTAAAAAAAGAAGAGTTACCGGAAACTCCTAGAAAGACGAAGACTGTACGAATTCTTACTCCAATAAAATTTGATTATAAACTTGACGACATACGTTTAAATCCAAACCCGTCACCAATAAAAGGAGGTAGAGAATTCAGAAAAGGACCTAGAGAAGCATTTCTTAAGATTGAGGATATTCTATCTCATTTTGCACTTGGACATATTAATTTAGAACATGCATTAAAGGCATTGCGTTATGCTAGATATTCAATAATCCCATTTCAGCCATATCCTGATGAAATCAAAGAGAAGCTTTTTTCACTTTATGATGAAGCAATAAAAATCTTAGAGAAATTACGAACGCCTCAGAAGGTAAAGGCATGGCTGCTTTCTCATAGTCCACCGCGAAAACCAAAAACGATTCTTGAGTTTTTGAGAAATCCTGAATAAGAGCAACCGTAGCTAACGCCACACACAAAAATGATTTAAAACTGAGGGCAATTCGGGGGAGCCCGTCTAAACCTTGAGGTCGACTACGCTATGCAGGAAAACCACATCAAAGAGCGTAT
>JAHKLH010000094.1 GCA_029856635.1 Candidatus Njordarchaeota archaeon | reverse complement strand
ATTATGTCCTTTGAAAATGACGCGAACTTAGCAATTTCTACAAAGTCCTTCAGCCGGCATAAAGGCACATTAAAAACATTTTTCTCATGTTTTGCTTGTGAAATATCTTCAGCAGATACTAAGGAATATACGGCCACATATTTCTTTGAGGGATCCCTAATAGCCCCAGGGTGCACCCAATTCCATGTTTCTTTTCTCTCGAAGGAGTATTCAACATACTTCTCCTTCGGTAGAACATTTTCAGAGTAAAATATCACTTGCATTGGTGGGTATGGAAAAGAGTAAAATAAAATACGAACGAAAGCCGTTTTTTCGTCAGTTATGTAGAAAATGTGAGGTGCTATATCAAAAATTATTGAGGTAAAAACTGAAAGTCTAATTAGATCCGTAAAAGATTTCATTTTAATGAAAACTCTAATGCCCACCATACAATCACAATTTTTTAGAAAAATTAAAAACATAGAGTTTTTATAATATTGGATTCACTTTTAGACAATGCCGGGGTGGTGTAGTCCGGAATAGCACGCCCCTCTGGTAAGGGGGAAGTAGCTGCAAGGCTTTCCAGTCGCGGGTTCAAATCCCGCCCCCGGCTCTACCTTAAATTTCTGTGATGGTCATGTGAAATTCGTAGTGTGTGTAAATGCTTGTAATATGCATAAGAGTTGTTTATTTATTTCTTTTTATTGAAATATTTTTGGGGTTTTTATTGAGTGAAGAGAGAAAGCCAGATAAGTCCTTGGAGAAAGAGAAAAAGGAGGAAAAAAAAGAAGAAATCTCCATTGAGGATGAATTTGTACAGAAAATTCTTGAGGCAGCAAAATTAATCGGCGTTTCCTCAAAAGAGACAAAGGAAGAGGGGGAAGTTATTCGTGCTAAAGCACTTGAAATTGTAAAGGAGATTAGGGCTCCGAGAGCCGCAAAAACTATCGAAGAATTGTTTGCAATTGAGCTAGATAAGACTATAGAGAAGATTAATAAGACCATAGATAAGTCTGAGAAGATTTTCGTGACAACTACTAAACAAATGATCGTAAGGGTGCGCGAGAGTCTTCAGAAACTAAGCCGTACTCTTGTAAGGGCTGTTGTGGCTCGGGCTCGTATAAGTTATGTTGGGAGATATATTGAAGAAGCGTATCGCGATCTCATGCAACTGGAATTTCCGAAAATTGAAAAAGAAGCGTCTAGAGAAATTGTTTCGCCGCTTGTTCCGCTTTACAAAGAAATTAGGAGAAGCCTTGAGGAGCTACGGATTTCTTTAGAGGAATTAAAGAAACTATATGGGCAACTAATAGAATCGCTTACATCCGTTTTTGAAGCGACGGCGCCGCGTGTTGAAGAGAGAGCAATTGCTATGGTTGAAGATCTCAAAGCACAATTAAAGGAAAAAGCTGCTCGTATTTCTGAACTTGAAAAAGAACTAGAGGTGCGTGATAAACGTATTTCTGAACTTGAAAAAGAACTTGCGCAACTCCGGGAGAAGATTTCCGTGGGAATTCCCTCTGAAAGTGAAATTGCTAAGAGAATTCGTGAATTAAAAGAAAATTATGAGAAGCAATTGAAAGAAAAAGAGAATTTAACTAGAGAATTACAAGAACAGCTAAGTGAATCTAAGAGTGAAATTGAACGATTGAAAGCTAAAATTGAAGAATTGCTTCATGCGAATAAGAGTTTAGAGGATGAAGTTAAAAGATTACGAGGGGAATTGAATAAATACCGTGAGCGAGAGAAAGAGTTATTAGAAAAACTTCGTAAAGCAACTGTTGGGAATATGATTCCTCGTGAGTATCATGAGCGCGTGGTTAATGAGTTAAAGAAGGAGATTAATGATTTGAAGAATCAATTGATGGAAGCTATAGAGAAACAGAAAGAGTCCATGACAAAAATTAGGGAATACGAGGAAAGAATTAGATCTTTAGAAAAAGACTTGGAAGATGCTAAAAGACGAGAGAAAGAACTTTTAGAGAAATTAGGAAAAGCAATGCCAGAAAATGTAGTACCAAGGGAGTACTTTGAGCGAATAATCAAAGAAAAAGATGAGGAAATTTCATTACTGAGAACGGAATTAGAGGATGCACTTAAAAAGTTAAGAGAAGCAAAGACAAAGATAATGTCGTACGAGGAAACAATAAAGCGGCTTGAGAATGAGTTGAATAATTTGCGGGCCGAGAGAGATCGACTTATGAAGAGTTTGGCTGAAACTGAAGCTGCAAAAGCCGTAGAGGATATTAGGAAGAAGTATGAGGAGATAATCAAGAAGAGAGATGAGGAAATTAAAAAGCTTAAAGAAGAGTTAGCGAAGTTACATGTGCTAAGAAATGCGTTTTCTGAATTGTCTAACTTAATAAAGGAACTTAAGCCAGAAGTTTCTGACATAGAGATCCGTAAGCAATTATCATCGTTCATAAGTGAATTACGTGAGCAATTAGCTCAATTACAGAAAAAATTGCAAGAGTATACTTCAGAGATTGCGCGATTGAAAGGTGAGAATACTTCTCTTCGTGAACAAGTACAAATGTTGTCTCAGCAAGTTGAGACTCTTAGAAACGGCTTGAGAGAAGCTGAAAAGGAGATTGAAAAGCTCACTAAGGAAAGGAGTTCATTAGCAAAGCAAGTTTCAATTCTTGGTCAAGAAAATGTGCGGCTAAAACAGCAAATAGAAGAACTTAAAAAGTTTCCAAGTGTTTTGAAAAAGGTACTAGAAAGAAGTGGTCGCATGGGTAAAATAGTTGCTCTATTACTTGAAACAAGGGAGATGCCTATTGAAATGTTATGGAAGGCACTCAATATATCACCCCTACTTGTGAGACGTGAACTGAACCTGTTACAGCAACTAGGATTAGTTAAGATTGTTGGAGATAAAGTTAAGCTTATTCTTTAGTCTTATTTAACGCAGTAGGCTTTCTGCTTGGGCAAAGAAACCTTCTGCTTCTTCTTCTCTCCCATTCTTCATCAAAATTGCTGCAGCACTGAGCAATGAAAATATCAATAATAATTTAAGATTATTCTTTTCCCCTTTTTCTGAGAGTTCCTTTAATATTTCCGTGGCTTCTTGATAATGTGTTAGGCTCTCATCATACTTATGGAGGGCTCTTAAAATATTTGCTTTCTTTAATAATGCCCAGGCAAGTTTCTCCCTTAAATCGTCACGAGAAAGGGCATCAATTAGTTCTCTAAATAGTTTTTCAGATTCATTGTAAGCGTCAATAGCCTCTTCATTTCTTCCAAGTTTTGCGCATATTCCTCCAATACCAGTTAAAACTCTAGCTAATTTCTCTTTTAATTCCATTTCCTCCTCTGGAACCGCAGAAATCAGTTCTCGATAGAGTTTCTCTGCCTCTCTTAATGTTTGAAGTGCCTCATGAAATTTCTCCTCTTTTATCAGTTTTCGTGATTTACTTAAAAGGACTGATGCTAATTCCTTCTTTAATTGAATTTCTTTTTGTTCTAAATTTTCTCCCAATTGATGCACCGAGAATCCCAAAAAACAAAAAATGAAAATCTATATTTCAAAACATAGAATATTGTTTTTTCTAGAATATTGTTAGGTGTCTTATCTGCGTCTGAGAGTACTTGGCATTTTAATGCTTATAACGATAACAATAGCTCAAATGTCTGATGCTATCGCATACAAATCAATGAATGAAATTTCGCTAAAGTTTCTTAACAGAGTCGAAACTTATGATATAACTTTAAAATTAGATCCTAACCTTTCACGATACTTTTCATTTGGTGTGAATAAAAAAGTACGAATAATCATTTTCGTGAAAGGAGATGTCGTCAACCTTGATGAACTCAAATCCAGATATTTATCAAGGAAATATAGGACATTTGAAGATTTTGAAACTAGTTTAAATACGTATAGAAAAGAAGTAACACTAAAACTCTCCGAAGCCTACAGAGAAAACTTAATGTTGACCATGAGAAGATTAAGAACGATGGCGGTGAAGATTCTGAAAGTAATAGAGCCGCTAGGTGCAATCGTAGTTATTTCGCCAGTATGTCTTCTTGATGAAATTGCATCTCTAAGCACTGTTACTAAAATAATCTTAGACAAGAAAGTAAAGATAAACTTAGATGTTGCAGCAAAAACAATCTTTGCAGATTACCTATGGAGCATGAACATCACCGGAGGAAACTTTAATGATGGAAATAAGAGAGTAGATGTTGCGATTCTTGACACGGGGATATCAGATCATCCCGCATTGTCTGGCAAGGTCATAGCAAGCAAAAGTTTTGTTGTGGGTGAAGATGCTAATGACTATGCGGGTCATGGTACGCATGTAGCAGGTATAGTTGCGAGTAATGATAACACTTACAGAGGAATTGCTTGGAATGTGACCTTAATAAATGCAAAATGTTTCAATAGTGAAGGAGAAGGACGGCTATCTGATGTAATGGATGCAGCAATTTGGGCATTAAGTGAAGTTCCTGATACTGCAGAGGTTATAAACTTTAGTGCGAGCATAAACGAGACGTATCCTAATAATAATGGCAACTCGTATGAGGCACTACTCTTTGATTGGCTTGTAGATACATATTATGCAATTATATGTGCAGCTGCTGGAAATGATGGTCCAGGGGGGTCATCCATAGATTCTCCTGCTGATGCTTACAATGTTATCGCGGTTGGTGCATCAAATGATAATAATACAATATCTCGCGGTGATGATACTATTGCACAATTCAGTAGCAGAGGCCCAACAGCTGATGGGAGAATAAAACCAGACATAATTGCACCTGGAACAAACATAATTTCCACATGGTTAAATGGGGGATGGGCAGAAGCTAGCGGAACAAGTATGGCAACTCCAATGATTTCTGGGTCTGCTGCACTTCTTATACCTTACTTAGTATCATGTCTTAATATTCCTGCAGAATATCTTCCACTAGCAATTAAGGCAATTCTAATTAATTCTGCGGATGATTATGGAAGTCTTGGTTCTGATAACGATTGGGGATGGGGTTATGTGAATTTAAGAAGGGCAATTAGCATTGCAAATTATACATATTGGGGTAGTGCCACAAGCACAGGACTAGCAGCAAAGTATATAATTGAGATTCCTGCGGGAGTGACATTTAAGGTTACATTAGTTTGGCCTAGACATGTTAAAAGGCTACAGACGGGTGATTTTGAAGCTCTACCTCTAACTAGTTTCTCAGTAAAGTTAGTAAATTCAAATGGCATAACTATTGCTGAAGAAAGTTTTGATGGAAAGAACAACATTATTCAAATGGAGGTTGAAATAACTCAGAAAGACAATTATTCGCTCGAAATTTACATAAATAGTATGAGTGTTGATTACGAAATTTTTGTCGTATCCACAAATGTTCCCCCATCAATAGTATACCCCGAAATTGATGAGGAGATAATTGCTCCTAGGTCTGCATCTGATGACATGAAAATAACAATAATCCAGAGGATTAAAAACATAGGAGTAAGTCCTGCAAATGTATCTGTTTTCGTTGAGTTTAATACCGAACAAGTTGAATTAATAAATACATCTAGTAGCATAAGTCTTGGCAAGCTTGAACCATTTAATGAGAAGAATATTACTTGGATTATTAAACCATTGGCATTAGGCACAATATATGTTGTATTTGGCGTTGAATATAGTTATTACGTTTTTCAAGCCGAAATTAGAAAAACAATTCAAATAACTGTGTATGATGATGATTCTCTTCCTCCAAAAGTTGAAAATGTTAGCAAAATCGGAACAATGTTAGCATTACTTAAATACCGCATTGAAGCAAAAATTAGCGACGCAAGTGGTGTTTCAAAAGCAATATGCTATATACGCTACAATTCGCGCATCATAAATGAAGAGAATTTTGACTTGAAGATCGAAATGAAATATGATTCCACAAAAGATGTATTTTACTGTGAGTTTAGTGCTCCTTTCAAGGAAGTCAAAGTATATGTTAGGATTTATGCTGTAGATGCAGATGATGATCGGCCAAATGATGCGATGTATGCGTGGTCTGACGTCTTTGAGCTTGGTGAAATATCTATCCTCCCCCACACCCTAGCCGCATTTATGATTGTCATTATCCTAGTAGTTGCAATCATAAAACGACGTAAATGAACAAAATTTGTGTGATAAACTCGATAAAGTATTTTTGAAAATTCAATTCCTAATCAAACAACTGCTTTTTCTAAAGCGCTTTTACAAGGACATTGTCTTTCATCAGGAATTAATTCAATAGCCTTAATGAATACTTTCTTTACGATTTCTATTTTTCTCTTGAACATTATCACTACTTCTTCCGCGGTTAACCTATGTTTTGCGATACCTGCAGCCCAATTTGTAACCACAGAAAGTGTTGCATAACATATT
>JAHKLH010000093.1 GCA_029856635.1 Candidatus Njordarchaeota archaeon | reverse complement strand
GCAGTTACAACGATTCCGGGAGTCATCGAGCATTATAGAAAGAAACACGTTTTCTCGAAGGGAATGATTATTGCGGGTCTTAGTGCCGCATTAGGTGTAGCTCTTGGTGCTTATGTTGTTGCAAAGTATTTGCCTAAGAACATTCTAAAAATAATCTTTGGTTTAGCTTGTATTTTTATTGGATTTTATGTCGCATATAAAACTCTAAAATTCAAACAAAAGTTAACCAAGCGTGTTACGGTTATGGAAACAAAAAGACTCGAATGTGGTCCAAGACTAATAATTCTGATGTTTCTGGCAGGATTTGCTACTGGTATTTGCGGTTTTGGTGGTGGAATATATTATCTCCCAATATATTTCTTATTAGGATATCCAACTCATGTTGCAATAGGTACATCAAGTGCTCAAATGATTATAACTGCTAGCGTTGGAGCTAGTGTACTGGCCTACTATGGTTTCGTAAATCTTTTGATTTTCTTGTATGTTGGAGTATTCACATTAATTGCTTCTTGGCTTGGAGCTAAATTATCAGCAAAAACGATGCCATGGATTTTACGTTTGGTCTATGCTATTTTGATAATTTTTGCTGGGGGATACGTCGCTGTTGATGGTTTAAAGGCATTGTTATCCTAAAATTGATTTTTTTAGAGCTCTTAGTAATCGCTAAATTTTCAATGCGCTAGCTAATGTAATCTAAGTTCTAACTTGTATTGATTCAATTGTTTTCCAGAAAAATATTGAGAAGTTTTTGTAATGTATCTGTTTTAGCTTTATAAAACCTAAATTTCCCATGAACTTCAATGTCTACCAAATTTGCATTCTTAAGAACACGAAGATGATGCGAAATAAGTGTTTGATCTAATCCAAGAATTTGAACTAATAAACATACGGGCATTTTTATCTGCTTAAGTAAACAGAATATCCAAAGGCGTATTGGATTTGCAAGTGCCTTAAGAATTTGCAGGATTTCTTCACTAGGCTTTCTTGTATCCAATTTCTTTTCAAGTTCAGCACCATAAAGCTCATGTAGCTTCCTTTTGCATAATTCGCTTTGCATTTCACTAATAATCTCTTTTAGTATTGGCATTTACAGTCACCAAAAAATTATCAATACTTTTTTATTGACAAAAATGAGAGTCGCGTACTACAAAAATCAATTCCTCAGAACTCCTGTTTCCTCTTAGAAGCATTAATGTTATCATGGTACGTAGTTAGATTATATTGTGTATGTTAATGTAAAAATGCTTAATTGTCAGAACCACTCTGATGGTTGAATGAAGAATCCAAAGATGGCAAGATATAATCCTGCAATGATTAGCATTACTATGCTTGCAATGAAGTAGAAGCAAATTATTGGTTTTTTAGTAATTTCCTTGAATTTACTGCGGAAGATGTAACAAGTTATTGCTATAATGACTATGACTGCTGTAATTACCTCATATGGACTTTGTCCTTCAATTCCAGAGATCATGAATGCAAAGCCTCCTAGGATGGCTGCTGGAAGAATTAAATACCATTTTTCTTCCAAAGTATAATCTGAGTATTTGCTCTCAAGGAGTACTAAGAGAATAGCATATCCATAGAAAGTATAATACATTATTTTGTGACTAACTATTTCATCAAGAAAATATGCATAGTTTGCAAGAAGGCCACTTATTCCCTCATGTTCCATTAAGACATCTAAACTGTTTGCAGCCCAATGAAAGCCGTGTCCCTCGAAATGGAGAATTAATAAGAAATATGCGAGGTACTGAATCCAAGTTGGAATTTCATTTGTTTTCAATCCCTTAAAAAGAGCGAAGAGAGTTAATCCAATTATTGGTGGGTAAAAGAACAAGTCAATTATATCTGGATATGAGGTGACTCCTAAGTGTAGTCCGAAGCCAAAAATTAAATATGGGAGAATTGTTATTGAAAAATAACCAACTCCAAGGATCCATACTAATATAAATTGCCTTTTCGCTTGGTTCATAGTTCTCACATAATCGTAAAATTAAGGAAAGTATACAATAATCAAAAATATATAGTGATATTATTAAGCACGTAATTCTATTAGCAAGATTCAATTGAAGGTTTTCATAAGATTGTAAAAAATCCTTAGAGTAAATCTAAAAACTTGGATTTAATTGGAACTTTTTGCGCTAAAATAGCGATAAATCCACAATCTTTCTTATATCCTTCAATGGGTTTTTCTAATGTAGGCTTCTCTTGAGGTAATCTGTTAAGTGTTGAAACAACTTTTAATATTTCAAATTTTGCTTTATATAACAAATCCTTAATTTCATTGAATGAGAAAAACCGTGCTGGCTTGTAAAAAACATGTCCTCTTTTCTTTTTCATTAGGTAAGCTTTTCCCCAAGGGCTTTCTTTTTCTATGTATCCAATTACGAGTAAACCGTTTTTCTTTAGTACTCGATGTGCTTCAACTAATGTCATTAATGGATCTTGCACATAACATATTGTAACAATAATGAATGCTATTTCAAAGATTTCTGATTTAAATGGAAGTTTTTCTGCTATCCCCTGAACAACATTTATGCCTCGTTTCTTTGCAAGTAAAAGAGCCGAGAACGAAGGATCTATACCATATTTGATATGTAATGCTTGAGCAAATCTTCCCGTGCCAACACCGATTTCTATACTCTTTTCATAGGTCTTATATTCGATAAGTTCTTTAATTGCTTTTACTTCATTAATAAATAAGATTTTTCCTTTTGGTTTCTCAAACCACGCATCATAGTGGTTAATGTATTTCTCAAAAATGCTTATTTGAGGTTTTTTCTCAGCAATTTCAGGAGACGGGAGAAATATTGGTATTCCATTTTTAATGGCATAGCTTGTATTACATTTTTTACACACGAGCTTATGTGCATTTTTTAAGTGAAGTGTTTGTGAATCACACTTTGTGCATCTCAATAATTTTACTAAATCACGAATCGTATGCATCAACTAATCAACACCAATTATTGATAAGATTTTTGAAAAATATCTTTTACTCTACTAACTTAAGCAAGATATTAATTAACTTCTCTAGACTTTCCCCTAATAACACAATCATTGGCTCCTTTCCCCAATCGCCTCGATGGTAAATAACATCGGGAACTTTCCCTACTCTCTTAATTGCCTCTTTTGTTCCCCAGGGTATGGTCATTCCCTCAATCTTCTTGAATTCTTCTGGTTCCTTAAGTCTGTCATAATAGGAAATCGTTAAGCCGAATAATTTGAGTTTTTCTAGTATTTTTTCATCAAATTTGACGTTTACTGCTGCTCTTATTTTCGTATCATATTTTCTCGCTGTTAAAATGTATGATGCCAAATGTTTAGAAACACCAAACTCAGGACAACTACATGCTTTTGCTCTTCCCTCCACGGATCTTATTCGTCCTGGTATTGCAGCTACATCATTTTTATCAATCGAATATGTGGATGCAAGGGCAATATTCATGCCTACTTCAGGAATGAGTCTAGAAATTTTTGGATTTGATTCTAATAAACCAAGTGCTTTTTTCAAAGATTTTATAATCTCATATCTTTCTGCTTCTCGGTATAACCATGCCATATGATTTACTGGACCATATCCCTGACCAATATCAAGACCATACTTTATCGCAAGATACGTAAATACTTTAGCGGTTTTCACGGCATCGACTAGTGATTTACCCTTAGCAAGCTCAGCAGTAATTACTGCAGAATAAGTACACCCTGTTCCATGTGTATTCTTTGTTTCTATTCTCGGCATTTCAAATGTATAAAATTCTCCATTATAGTACAGAATATCAATGCTTTTTTCTCCAGTTAGATGCCCTCCTTTAATAACTACTGCCTCACATCCATACTTCTCAGTAATTATTTTTGCGACTTTTTTTGCATCATCTATACTCCTAATTTTAATTCTAGTCAAAGCTTCGGCCTCAGGTATATTAGGAGTTACTATCTTTGCACGAGGTAACAAATATTTGATTAAGGCATCACGAGCATCAGCCTTCATTAGTTCTGCACCAGATTTTGCTATCATGACAGGATCAACAACCAATGGGAAATCAAAATTTTCTATCTCCTCTGCAACGGCTTTAATTATTGATGCTGTATGAAGCATACCTGTTTTCGCGGCATCAATTCCAATATCCTCTGCGACCGCTTTAATCTGAAGCTTAATCATTTCCTCGGGAACATCATGAATCCCTAGTACTGCCTTGGTATTTTGTGCGGTTACCGAGGTTATAGCAGCCATACCAAATACGCCAAGTGCTGAAAACGTCTTTACGTCAGCCAAGATTCCTGCTCCGCCACTAGGATCAAGTCCAGCAATTGTCAGAGCACGTGCGATTTTGGACAATAATAACACCATAATAAAAAGGTCTCATTTATCTTTAATGTGATTGCCAAAGTATTTACTTAGCACATTGTAAACAAGATGGAGGAAAAACAGCATGATTTAAAGAATATAATCGCTATGTTCTTAATTAATTATAGAAATGCTGAAGGCTGGGACATCTGAAGAGCTGATGAATTAAAATTCAATACTGAGAGTTCAGATTTAGAATTTTGATAATTATTTTACTCTCAAAATAAAGGTTGTTTGCTTAGCTACTGAAATGCCTCATAAACTCGTCGCTCGAAGTAAACACTAGAACTCCCATCTTTTTTGCAAATTCTTTTGCTCTTTTTCTAACAAATGGTGAAATAATCACAAGAATTGGTTTAACTTTTGAAACTTTTTCATAAAGGGCGCCAATCCTAATAAGTTCGGCGACATCAGATTTATCAACACTAGCCTTAATTTCAATAAGCATATGCATGTTATCCTTAATTAAAACATCAACATCAATAACTGAAGGTGCGCCATAAACAATACCCTCACTATCATAATACTCCCATTTTTCAACATGAAAACCATAACGTTCTAAAATCCCTTTAATACCTTCTCTGAACGCATCCTCTGCTAAAAGACCCCATCGCGTACCAAGAGCACTAAGTTGTTCCCTAAACATTTGCATTTGTTTGTTGAAGTCTTCGCGCATCTCAAGCATGCGCTGCTCGAGGGATTGGATTCTTTTGTTGAAGTCTTCGCGCATCTCAAGCATGCGCTGCTCGAGGGATTGGATTCTTTTGTTGAAGTCTTCGCGCATCTCCGTCATCTTATCTGAAAGATCTCTTCGCAAGTTAATCATTTCGCGGTTAAAGTCTTCGCGCATTTTCCTTATTTCATCAAGTATTTGTTTTATTTCATCCCTTGTAACAAAGTGCTCCATTAGTAATTCATATAATGCCATTCTGATGCTTGGTTTTTTCTTTGCAAGTTCTATTAATCTTAACATTAATTTTTCTTCTTCACTTGTCATTAAGACCCCTACTAATATCTTTTAGCAGTAGTATATTTAAACCATTAAGGATTCGATTTAAAATTTGTTGTGAATTTAATGCAGGTTTGGGTTAATATGTTTTTAATATTTCATTTAGTAGCTTCTTTGAATTTTCGTAAAACGAATTTGCTATCTTTGTATTTTATAATCCTTATTTTGTCTTCTTTAACAAGTTTCTCTAAGACTTTGCATGGATCAAGTCCAGCCTTTTGGAGTAGCTTATATGCGTAATCAAGTTTCATTGGATGTACTGACACTATTGCTAATAGATCAGAGATTGGATCTTTACCTATGCTAAATTTTTCACCTTCATATCCTATTAAAAGCTCAACACGAGTACCTAAATATTTCTGAAATATATTATATGCTTCTAGAATGCGTTCTTCTGTTGGTGGTTTGACCCAAGATTCTGTTGGTGGTCTTATTGGTATAGCAATGTATGCTTTGCTTGGATTAATGAGTCGTATGTATTTTGCGATTTTCTCTATTTCTGTTGCATTATCATTAACATTTGAAACAAGCATTGTTTCAGTAATGAGTTTTCCCCTAAAGTCCCTCGAGAATATTTGGATTCCATCTAAAATTTCTTCATGAACTAAAGCGTGGTGTGGTCTATTTATAGTCTTGAATATGGTTTGAGAAATAGCATCAATTTTTACAGAAACTAAGTCTGCGCTCATTAAATCATTTCTTACATCATCGTTAAATAAGAGGGACGCATTCGTAATAACGGCTATAGGAATACTTGTATTTTCTTTTAACGAATCAATTTCTCGGCCTAAATTAACGTCAAGTGTTGGCTCACCATCAGGAACAAACGTTATGTAATCTATATTATCCTCTCCAATCTCCTTAATTCTTTTAAGAACATCAGCAACAACATCTCTACAAGGAAAGAATTCTCGTCGTGTTATAATTTTGTGTCTTGTCAAACCGAGCTGACAGTATATGCAAGAGTACGTACAATATTTGAAAGGAATGTTGTTCACACCTAGCGAAGATTTAAGCCTGCGTG
>JAHKLH010000092.1 GCA_029856635.1 Candidatus Njordarchaeota archaeon | reverse complement strand
AATACTTTCTTTACGATTTCTATTTTTCTCTTGAACATTATCACTACTTCTTCCGCGGTTAACCTATGTTTTGCGATACCTGCAGCCCAATTTGTAACCACAGAAAGTGTTGCATAACATATTTCTAATTCTCGTGCAAGAAATGCTTCTGGAACAACAGTCATTCCAACGATATCTCCACCGAGCATTCTAAAAGCCTTGATTTCTGCAGGTGTTTCGTAACGAGGTCCTTCGGTACAAACGTATGTTCCTCCAAAATGATACTCAACATTGAGTTCATCACAAACATCCCTAAGGATTCTCCGTAACTCTGGACAGAAAGGTTGACTTACATCTATATGTACGACACCCTTTACTTTTTTTTCACCGCGAATAACTATTTCTGTATTCCCATCATAGAACGTGTATATTCGATTTTTTGTGAAATCCAATATTTGGTCTGGAATCACTAATGTTCCAGGCGGACAATCTGGATTCAAACTACCAACAGCAGAACTCGATAAAATTCTCTCAACTCCAAGCATACATAATCCGTAAATATTTGCTCTGAAATTTATTTTATGTGGCGGGACTGCGTGAGAAATTGTCATTAATCCTGGCTTACTATGTCTTGCAAGAAATGCCACATCGCGTTTTCCTATTTTTCCTATATGAATAACGGGTGTTTTCCCAAATGGTGTATCGAGAATAATTGGTTTAGCTTTTTCTAAGAGCTCGTAGAAGCCGCTTCCTCCAATGATGCCGATTCGAGCTTTAAGCAACGTTTTCACCATATAATTGATTAGTTTAGAAAATCGGGGGGTAATTACGAAAGAAATTTTCATTGAGATATTGTTATTTAAGAAGCATTCTCTCTTTACTTTTTGAGGTGTAAACAGCTTGTCATCCCAAGAGCCTACAGGACGAAAGCGGTATCTCACATATATACTTGTATTTCTAATTGCTACAGCATTTTACTCCACAGCAACTTACTTAATTTTTCACGGAGTATCTCTGGAGAAAATTCCAGATCTTTCCTCAAAATATGATCCCATTTGGTTCGAGAAGCATAATAATGCAACAAAACCTGATTTATCCTATTTCTATAATTTAACTCCTCCTCCGCAAACTAATGAAACACCTCCTGTGTCTCCGCCGCAACCAAATCAAACAACACCTTACATTCCACCATACTTAATGTTTGAGGTTTATGGTAGAATTCCAACACTTGCTTGGAGATGGGTCGTATATGACCGATACGAGGAAAAAATTGGATGGAAAAGATCAGAGCTGGATCAGATGATAACGTATTCTCCAGTCGGAACGCCTACATATTCATATAGAGTACGGAGAAGGCTTCTTCTAAATTCGACACAATATGTTTTTCCAATGATTACATTATGGAATATTCATGGAACCTATGTATATAATCTGCATGTAACAGAAACAAATGCAAGTTCTATTTCCGAACTCCTTTTAAAGGAAACAAACTTAAAAAAAGAGGTATTTGTATCAATAAGTATCTCTCCTACTCTTGCGTACATTATTGTAGAAGCAACGGTGAAAGGAGATTATATCAGTTCAAGTGAGGTAATTAGATTATCTAGTACCATTGCAGAGACGAGAGCAGTAGTTGAAGATAATTCCGATCTTAGATATTTCACTGAATTACCCACTGGTTATCTAGATACGTATCCAGCATTCAAGAATTTTGTGGTTACAAATTCTGCTGGAAATGATACCAAGGTAATAATTCAAGTAGCATTATTATTTAATGCATTGATGGAAAACTACACGATTGCACAAGATTTTCCACCAAGTAATGAAGATCCTGCAGACTGGTTTATTCGCAATAAGAGGGGTCCGCCGTCACTATTTGTATACACACTTGCTCTAGCACTGCGAGCATATGGTATTCCAACAAGAGTAGTGCAAGGGTTCATCGGCGGAGAATACAACTCAAGTACTGGTTGGACAGAAATTAAATTAAACCATGCGTACGTATGGATTGAGGTTTATGATGCCGGATTAGGAGGTTGGGCGCCGATTGATGTTTTTCCGTTGCCGATAGGAGCACGTGCTCTAAATCTCGTAAGAGTAGGATTCTCCTATAACTTTGAGGTTATTACTCCTCAAGTCATTCAAGGATATCCCTCCGTGTATCTCAATGATACTTTTACGTTGGTATTTACGGTGACGGGAATTGGAGCAGAAGAACTTAGTGGACAAGTAATCTTCTACGATTTGAACGAAAGCGCTGAAATTGGTCGAGCAAATTTAACTGGAGTGCGTCCAATGCAAGCAACGGCAATATTAAACGCTACGTATCAAGATTTCTATTCACTGCTAGGAAAAGAACCACTTTATGGTCTACACATCATTGAAGCAAGATGGAAAGGAATACGCAAGCGAGCTATCATTTGTCTGATAAGGAAATCACAAATATCCTATTCGAAAACCTTTAGGATTTCATCGGCAAGCTTGTCTGTTAGTTCTTGTATGTTTCTTGAGAATTTTGAAACGATGATACAGATAGTTAAATCATCGCGGAAAAGCATTATTAATGCTCTATCCTGGGAAAGAACTTTGGCTATTTTTGGCGGCACCTTGATGTCAAAAAGATTCATTACTTTTCTAGATTGTTGAATGAATTTCTCTAATGAACTTGAAAGCTTACTTAGTTCTGGCGCGGAGGAATACAAAACATTATTTCCTTTTATGAAGATTATCCCTTCGACCCCCTCGTAGTGGCTTAGTATTTTTCTTGCAATTTCACTGTAGCTCATATATATCACAATTGAAGCTCTTTTCGCAATTTAATTAACTTAAAAAGAATTTCTATACACTTATCAAGCGAAAGTTCACTTTTCAATAGTATCGATGTTAATTTATCAATCAAGGTTAGTATTAACGAGTCTAAAGCATCAGCTATATTAGTTTTAATAATCTCTTTCTTCGTTACTTTCTCGACTTGTTTAGTTCTTTCTTCGGAAATCTCTGCTAAACGTTCCTTTTTTTCGATGGTTTTTGGAATTTCTTTGCCTTTTTCAACCATTTTCCAGTATTCCTCAAAATTATAGATCTTCATTCTAGACAAATCAATTTTCGCTTTTTTTAGCTCCTCGGGAGAAGCCAAATAAACTTTACATTTAGGACAATATTTCAGATTAACTTGCTTGTCTAAGAAGAGAATTGTACCGCACCTTGGGCAAACTTCATCTAGCATCCTCCATCTTGAGCTGTCTAAAAGAAGTTTTCTCATCTCCTCGAAAAGTTTCTTATTTTCTACACTCATGCAATTCACCCACTTCAAAATGAAAAAGAAAACTATCTTATTGTAGTGTAATTGTGAATGCAATGGTTAAAATAGAAAGGAAGAAAGCACGTAATAATTTAGATGTAGTAATCGCTTACAGACAAGCTTTTTCGGTTGCGGCAGAATTGTTAATTCTTTATGGAGAAAGAAATACTAAGGAAGAGGCACTTCATTTATTAGAACATCTGCTCTTTAAACCCGAGGACAAGACTTTTGAAATTGTCAAAAAAGCAGGAGGAATGCTTAATGCAAAAACATCTCAAGACAGCATTTCCATATATTTTTGGATGCCCGCAGAGCATATTCAGGGAGGAATGAAAACATTGAAATTCATTTTGCTTGACTCCAACAAGTATTGGACGGACGAATTAATCAAAACAGAAAAATCAATTCTACTTCAAGAGCTTCGTGAATATTGGTCACAGCCAGAAGGGATGCTTAATATCCTCTTCAGAAGAAAGTTGCTCGGAAAAGATTTCCCTGATACGAAGGATCCTAGTGAAATAGAAGAGGAACTAAAAACAGTGGATCTTAAATATTTAAGAAAAATTCTTTCTGAACTATCTCCTGAAATTTCTTGCTTATCCGTAGTCGGAAGTGTGTGTTCTGATATAAATGAATGGATAGCACCAGTAGAAGAATGGAAAGGCGTGAAAGTCAAAATTAGGAAACTTGAACCAAAACCAGAGTATGGAATACATAAATTTATCAAAAATCTCCCAACCGCATACATTAGGCTTGGCTTTATCACTGTTCCATATAACAATGAAGACAACATTTATTTGAAATTACTCTCAAGTATTTTAGCAGTCTTTCCAACATCAAGACTCTATAAGAAACTTAGACTTGAACGTGGTTTATCATATTATGTTACAGCATCTCAACATAGTTCATTAGATTTTGGTTACTTTAGTATCTCAACAGCAACAAAATTAACAAAAGTAGATGAAGTAATTAACATAATTTTTCAGGAACTGGAAAAAATAATAGACGAAGGTGTGTCGGAAGAAGAGCTAGATGAAGTTAAAAAATGGACTATTGGAAGTATAAAATTATTATTAGATACGTTAACAAGCTTTGCGAGCTTAATTGCAGAACACACACTTATTCACAACAATCCAAGATATCTCTTTGATGTACTAATTCCAAAAATAAAGAAAGCAAAAATTGAAGACATCCAAAGGATTGCTAAGAAATATCTGCAGAGAGACAGATGTGTTATCTGCATCTTATCATGAAAAATGTGAAAGTCATATGTATTAGATTATCAATTACATATATCATACAAATGTAGTTTCTTAAAATTCAACGAGATATACATCACCATTACTTAGTCCAACGATCAATTCTGGAGTGCCATCAAAATTAACATCATGCACCAGTGTTTTTTAATCCATTCCGGCTTGGCTTCAAAAGCGGCTATTCTCGCTAATGCTTTATTTATAATATGGAGTCGAGTCCAATTAGAAATAATGATTTCTGACTGTCCATCTTTGTTTATATCAGCACGCAAAAATTGCGTAATTGGTTCAAGAAGATCCCTAACAAAGATTTCGCGAAGAGTATTTACATCCAACACCCAAAAGAGACCTGTTCTACATCCTATGAGAATGGCTTTTCCCCATTGTGTTTCTGCATCCATAATAGCGAGAATTGATGCTTTCGTACCCTTTGTTGCAATCACATTCAAATCGTGATTCATAATCATGAGAAAAGGTGGCCGACCACCTACTAATATTTCCTTCTTGCCATCATCATTTATATCATTTAACGTATAACACATATACAGACTCTCCAAAATCAAAATCTTTAATTTTATCTCTCCACTGAAACTTTTGTAGTAATCCTCCGAAATGACCAATAAACAAGCTTTTGCTTTCTTCATCAGCAGTTATTACACTGGTGGTTCCTCTTCCCTTAATTTTTACCTTTCGTTTGAACTCATCATCTAGGATATAAGTATCTCCATCTTCAGTTCCAACAATTATTTCATTTCTTCCATCTTCATTAACATCAAAAACACATAGTGAATAAATCGATGAGTCAAACTTTTTAACTCTAGTTAAATATCCGTCTTTTGATACCAAAGCGAGAACTCCACTTTTATCTGCTACAAGTATATTATCATCAACGCTCAAGATTTTATTCACCCATCCAGGAAAGTCAATATCCCATAACTTTTCTCCGTCAAGGGAAATCAGGGTAATTTTCCTATCCATTCCTCCTACAGCAAGAGCAAGCGATCATTTTTCAAGCTCCATTAAATGGATATCTCGAACGCTTTTTAATACGCGTCAACAGTCGCATTTTCGGTTTCATCATATACTTTAACCAAAATTAAAAAGTGTCATATTTTATGATTTTTTCCATAATTCACGACGTTGTGCCTCAAGTAGGTTATTTGGCTTTCCCAAAAATTCTGCCGCAGTTTTAACATTAGCATACGAAAATATTTCTGATAATCTTTTCTTAAAATCTAAATCACGTGGAAGATGATGGTCCAGAATCATTAATTTAGGATTAATTTCATCCAGAATGAACTTGAGATTCTCAGCACACTGTACTAGATATTTCCTAGAGAAGATAGCTTCGGAGAGATATGTTGGAGGTCCATCCACAAAGATAATATCTGGCATCATTTTCATAACAAAATCAAATTGTTCTTTCTTTACATATCCTTGCACATCACTTGAAAACAGAAAAGATTTATTAGAATCTTCTATATAAACCTGCAAAACAAAACCAAGCTTATTATCAATTCCATGCACTACCGGCTCAGATATCCATATCACAGTATCTCCAAAAATTAAGATTTTTCCATCAGCAATTTCGATTCTTTTTGCAATATTTTTAATTTTTTCAAGGAAAATTCTAGCTCTCTCCCTTTGACTCTCATTAATTTTCCTCGTAGGATCTTTAACCAAAACTATCTTGTTTCGATAAATTTCATTTACGAATTTTTCTGGAGAATGATGATCATAATGATAGTGCGTAATGATAACGACATCAGCAGACATCGCTGCTCTCACAATATTTTTCCATGAATTTTCCAAAGCAGCATACTCTAATTCATGTGGCGGCAATCCAAAACGCTTTGGTGCAAGATCTGCTGCCGGATCAATGAGTATTTTCACATCGCTGGTCTCAATTAAAGTAGCCATCGATCGCACTCCCATAGAATCCGCTGCCAAGATTTTTATCTTCAATTATTT
>JAHKLH010000091.1 GCA_029856635.1 Candidatus Njordarchaeota archaeon | reverse complement strand
TCGGTGTTATGTTTTGTTTAGTAATCTTTCAAAGAAAAAAGAAAAAATAAGATGTTTTTCCTGCAATTCGCTGCTAGATTTTGATAGTCTGATAATTGATGAAGATCAAGGGTTATTAATATGCCCAAATTGTGGGGCGGTAATAAGTGAGTATGAGGCTATTTCTCCTGATAAAGAGTACCGATTATTTAGCCCACAAGATCAATTTAAGAAGGCGAGGGTAACTAAGCCTAGCATTGCACCTGGAGTCTACACATTTTCCCGCTTAATTTATGATGAAGGGATGGGTCGTCTATCTTTTGGTACAGAATCAACTCACGAGAAAATGCTTAGATACGCTAAAAGCAAGCTAGAGGAGGTAGCACCAATTCTTAATTTAAATCCTGGAATTATACAAGGTGTGCTCAATTATTTAGCACGATTATTCTCAAAAAGAACTATTAAACGACGTGATTTAGACTCATTTATAGCGGCTGCAATATATTTAGTCAGTAGAGAACTTGGCTGTGCTAAGCCACTTGATAGGCTTATTCAAGTTTTTGAAAGACCAAAAAAGAGCATATCTCGAGCTTTGGATCAACTTAAACGTACATTAAACTTATGGGTTCGACCACCACGAGCAGAAGATTTCCTACCTAGTTTAGGAATGGAATTGAGGGTTTCTCCAAAGGTATTAAAACTAGCTCGTCGTATCCTTGAAGAGGCACGGAAATTAAGGTTACTTGATGGAAAAGATCCATGCGCATTTGCGGCAGCAAGCATATATTATGCATGTGATTTATTATCAGAAGCTCGCAGTCAAAAGCAAATAGCAGCAGTATCTGCAAGTACTGAAGTAACTATACGTAACTGTTATAGGATACTTAAATCTGCACTTGACAAAAAGATAAAGCAGATTCTTTCGGAGTTAGAAGAATAATCTTACCTTACATTATCATTACGTATTATTAAATAATATGTGATATTCTTACTTAGTTTTGAAATATTTTTTTAGGATGTGATTTTGATGAATCTAGATGCAAAAGTAAATGAAATCATACAAATATTGAAGAATCTATCCGGGAAATACAAGGAACTCAGAAATTATGCTAAATATTTAGACTTGCTTTTGTCTGATTTCATATCTAGAGCACTTAGAGTTTTAGAAGTAATAAACGAGCATTTAACTAGATTAGAAGGAGAGATAGAACTTCTCAAAACCAAACAAATTCAAGTTTCTCAGGTACCTAAGAAAAAAGTAGCTGAAGAGCAAAAAGTAGTACAAGTTCCAAAAGTTCCTCAACAAGCGTTGATACCATTTCCATCACAAGTTCCACAAAAAAGTGTGGACACTCAAATAGCTAAAAAACCCAGCGTACAGAGCATGCAAATAGAGCAACAAAAAATAGAGCAAGTTCCACAGATTCCAATACGAGAAGTACCAATGGCACAAAGAACTGATGTTCAGACACAAAAACCAACAATGCCATATTCGCAGACCGATCAAGTTAGACTGACAGAGAGTACTCAACTAACATCAATAACGCAGCCGCAGATGCAACCACAACCAAGACGACAATCAACACGTAGAGCGGATGTAAGGTTAGAGATGTTATCTCAACTAAAGGAACATTTAAAGGGTCGGGCAAAGATAGCAAAGAAGTTAGCATAGGTACTGAGTGATTTGAAAAACGTTAAACTTGAGGAGCAAGTTAGCAATAACGAGGCAATTAGGGGGATAATAAAGATTCTTGAAGGAGCGAAACAGTCTTTCCCTCAAATTTACAAGCATGCTCTTGAGATATATAGTCAGCGAGGAATTAGAAAATATGTAATTAAATCAGCAAAGCAAGAGATAATTTTTTGGTGCGTTACTGGAACACGAGCAATATATATTGTAGTAATTCGTGGAAATAAATTCATTTGCTCATGTCCCGATTTTGTTTTTCATGTGTTACTTAAATCCAATAGTTCACGAAGAACTTTTTGTGCACACATTTTGGCATGTATGCTCGCAATTATCCGCAATCACGCAATTAACATAAGTATTGAGCTTCCCAAAGATCAAATGAAAGAATTCTTAATCAAATGGATATAGTTGCTCAGGTAATGTTACATGAATTTACGTCTAATATTGGCACTTTAACGGAGTATTTTTTTTGAATCTAATTTTGATTTCATCTGGAACTATCACTAAATAACTGTAATTATTCAATGCTAGTACCTTTGCTTTGAGTTTTCTTATATGTGAAATTAGTCGAGCCAGAAATTTATTCTTTCTAACAAATTTATTGCTAAGCTTTGCCACAATAATTTTTCTTTGCCTAATAGCGGTCAATAATTCTCTTACATCAGAACCCGAGTTCAATTCAATTGCTATTATTTCGCTCACTGCTGTATACCGACTTTTCATCATGAAGAGTTCAGTAGCTCTTTAATCTAAAATTTAGACAATCTTTCGATAATATGCATACAATATTCATCACAAGAACCCTAAAATATGTTTTCCCGCTATTGTAATTGTAAAAACCATAAAATATTAGAGTTGATGAATCATGAATGATATTCATCAAAAAGGAAAAATTCGAGTTATTATCACTGGAACTCCAGGCACGGGCAAAACAACTATTGCAAAATTTCTAGCAAAGGAGCTTTCAGCGGATCTAATTTCTATAAGTGAATTTGTCATAACACGAAAACTATACATGGATTTTGACTCAAAAAGGAAGGCATATGTCGTTGCTCCAGAGAAGTTTAGGAAGCATATAAGCAAAGAGCTTAAACAGAAGAAAAGGGTTATTATTGAGGGCTTGTGTGCAGATCTAATACCAGATGATTTGATAGATTTTTGCGTGGTTCTTACCTGCGAACCATTTGAATTAGAAAGAAGATTACGGGAAAAAGGATGGCCAGAGGAAAAAATACACGAAAATGTAGATGCTGAAAGGTTTAAGGTCATCTTGGGTGAATGTCTCGATGCATTTGGGGCAAAAAAAGTGATTGAAATAGATACAACATATTTGTCAGTAAAGGAAGTAGTTGAAAAGATACTTGAAAAAATTAGAGAAAAGGATTGTTGATAATGAGTACGAAACGAGCGGTCATTATTTACTCAAGACAACATGTAAATGAAAACGAACTTAGAAGAGTAGTTAATATCATAGAATCGAAAGGAATTCAAATTATTACCAAAATCGATAGTGAAAGCATAAATAAAGTTCCAGATAATGTTGACATTGCAATTGTATTGGGAGGAGATGGAACTCTATTAAATGTAGCTAAAAGAATAAAGGTGCCCTGCTTTGGAATCCGTTATGGTAAAGTTGGGGCATTATCGGAAATCTCGCCAAGGGAAATTAATAAAGCAATTCAGCTTTATACCGAGCATAAGTATGATGTAATAGAATACACACTATTAAAATGTACTGTTTCCGAAATGCAGATGACATTTCACTTTTTTAATGATTTGGTTGTCATTTCTCCTGAAAGATCATTAATATATTTTGATTTGGTTGTAGACGACGAATATCTTTGCTCAGTTAGAGCTGATGGCGTAATAATCTCTACAACAATCGGGAGCACGGCATATGCATTATCTGCAGGAGGCCCTATAGTTGATGAAGAAGTTAATGGAGTAATAATCGTAGCCGTTTGTCCTCAATTGGGAATTGTTCCTCCATTAGTATTTTCGCAAAGTAGGAAAATCAAAATAAAATTCCGCGCAGTAAATAAACTACTTTTAGTCATTGATGGATCCGAGAAAGTAGAACTACCAGCACCCTTTACCCTTATTATAACAAAGTCAAGTAAAACCGTGGGATTGATTCGATTTAAACGCTTTTTCCGTTTAAAGCGTATATTAAATTTGATGTTGGCAGGATCAGGTGTGCATAAAGTATGACTTCGAATAGGGAAAAAACAGGTAGAGAGTTACCTAAATATAGGAATAGAATTATATTAATTGATAGTTCATTACTGATGTTACCAGTAGCTGGAAAACGAAGGCAATTAAATATTGAGGAGGCTCTATATTCCGCATCAGAGGGAGGCCTATTAGCTATCCTTGATTCGACACTAGAAGAGTTAAAAATATTGCGTGAAAAAGCAAAGGGTAAGAAAAAACTCGCGGCAGATTTTGCTCTGGAGCTAATTAAAAGAATGAAGTTACCAGTACTATATGTTGACGAAATAGACCCAAATATCAGAAGGGAGGTAGAGGAACTTAAAAAGAAGCTCAAAAAATGGGAAGTTCATGATGAAATTTTGGCTCGCGCAGCTGAAAAGATAAACGCTATTGTTGCAACAACAGATATGGAGCTAGTTAGAAGGCTCAGAAAAAAGGGAGTCCCAGTACTATATTTACGTGCTGGAAAATGGTTTGTAATTGAGTAAAACTTGATGCAAAGGATGACAATTACCTACGACTGTAAATTTATGTGCGAAACGCATTTTTCACTAAATATTATAATACAGAATCGATTTTCCGCAAAAGTTCAAGTATTTTATCTAGCATATTATGTACTTTTTCAGAAAAGAACGTTCTTAAAGTTTCAACATGTTCATTAAACATCGAAATTAATTCCGTTACAAGATTGTTAGTCGCATGTTTTCTGATGAGGTCTCTCAATTGCTCAGCGATATCTACAAGACGCATAGTTTTTTCTAAAACTTGGTTAAATTCGCTAATTACTTTTTTTCCGTCCCTAAATGCAATAATTGATCCTGCGTAGGATTTAATCAAGTCACACAATTCTGTAATTTCTGGTAATACATCAGAACGAAGATATTCCACAAGTTCATCCAGCATTTCTGAAGTTATTTCATGTGGATTTGAACCAATATTGGGAATTTCATCAACTAGTCTTTCAATTTTATCAATTTGTGATGTGATTCCACGTAGAAACTCCCTTAATTCTGATTCCTTTTCTGTAGTGATTTTTCGCATGGTAAATCCCTACCTTAAATATAATATTCGTCAAAGACGTTAAAATTCATGGCTTGTTAGATTGAAATGATATAGATTATTATAAACAGAAGTATTAAAATAGGCTAATTATCAAGTGTCTTAGTGTATTTAACTCATTCTAATTCTTGAGAGACAAATTTTTCCTATTTTTCTTTTTTCTAATAAATACCAGAAATAATGAGAATTCACATTCCAGAATCAATGATTGATACGATAAATATCTTTGAACATTATTTTGGTACGATATATATCAACGATAAATCTTATTTTTCTTTTATTTACGGTATAAGAGGCATCTGAAGTTAAGCATGGTGTTTTACTAATGAGTGCAACATTAGCAGAAATTTGGAGACGAGATATCGGCGCAGGTTGCTATACGCCTACATTATTTGACATAAACAAAGATGGGAAGAAGGAAATATTAACACCTGGAAAAGATGGTATATTATACGTACTTGATACCAATGGAAAAGACTTATGGAATTTAAAGATATCAGCTAGAGGAACTGCTATACGGACTCCAATCGTTGAAGATATTGATAAGGATGGAACACCAGAAATCATAGTTTCAACATTTGAGGGTGCTTTGGTATGCTTAAAAGAGAATAGCGAGCTTTGGAGATACACGCGATTTCGAGCATTACTTGAAGTTCCAACAATTTTCGATATTAATAAAGATGGCTATCCCGAAATCGTTGTAGCAAGTAAAGATCATACATTACGTGCGATACGTAATGATGGAACAGAATTATGGGTAGTTAGATTCGAAGATTGGGTATATCGTCCAGCAGTAGGAGACTTTGATGGTGATGGAGAAATCGAAATCGTTGCGGGAAGTGCTGATAGAACTTTGAGGTTATTTGATAGTGAAGGCAAAGAATTAGACAGAGTGTCTTTTGGTGCGGGTATATGGGAAGCTATCAGTGTCGATCTAAATAACGACGGAAAAAATGAGATATTGGTTTCTTCTGGAGATGGAACAGTTAGGGTATTTAACATATCAAATAAGAAACTTAGGCAGATGTGGTCCATTGATCTAGGAAACCCTGCTTTCTCCGGAACAGTTGTTGACATAAATAATGACGGAAAACTAGAGATTGTTGTTTGTGCTATACCAAACACTATTACAATAATTTCATCGGATGGCAAAATTATGGCTAAGGGTACTGGACCCGCAGGAGATTTCCCTGGTGTTGGTGATGTCGATGGTGATGGAGTGCCGGAAATCATCGTTGGTAGCGCTACTGGCCAATTAGTATGTTATAAGCAGCAAGATAGTAATATTCAGCCCATTGTCATTCACAGATTCGGTCGAAGACAATCAGTATATCCTCCATTAATTGCTGACATAAATGGAGATGGAATCGCGGAAATTTTGGTTGGTGTTAGTAATATTGGACTAATTGCTTTTCGTCTTGTGAAATAAATCGCTTTTTCTAAATCTTTTAAAGATTCTCGTTAACTGAAGTATTACCTATAAAAACAACTTTCATCTTTAATAATGACTATTTCAAAAATCTCACGAACATACTATTAAGTGGAAACGTGCTGTTTTAATTAATGATTTTATTTTTAAATCTATCTTTCCTTTTTTACTTTAGTACAATAGAAAAATACAATAAAAAACAATTTTTCAACCGGGGCCGTTGTGTAGCCAGGAT
>JAHKLH010000090.1 GCA_029856635.1 Candidatus Njordarchaeota archaeon | reverse complement strand
GTATAGTAATAAATGGTAAAAATAATAAAATAAACAGTATTGTCGTTTATTTTTTAGAAATTAAATTTTTATCACCATTTAATGATGCTGACTATTAGCATGCAAAAGAAATATTTGGCTATATTTATTGCATATATTTATTGCAAAAATTTTAGCAAAAATGTAATTATACATAAAAACACTATATTTTTTTGAGAAATAATAATTGTATATATTTACCTCCCAAAATATAATTTAGGTATTGGTGATGCAATGAAATATGAAAGAATTTTGCGTGCCCTTGCTCCTATCATCGCTGGCCTTATTATCTTAGCAATACCTACTCCAGAAGGTTTGACTTTTAAAGCATGGTGCTATTTTGCATTATTTATCGCCGTCATCGTCGCTTTAATAACAAGACCATTACCTGATGCTGTAGTTGGTTTAATAGGAATTAGCCTTGCTGCAGTATTTTGCTTAGTAGAAGAAACGCCAAAAGCATCAATAAAATGGGCGTTATCTGGATTCGCTAATACAACTGTCTGGTTAATATTTGCTGCATTTATGTTTGCTCTTGGTTATTCAAAGACTGGGTTAGGACGACGAATTGCTCTTCACTTAATAAGGAGGCTTGGTAGAAATACGCTTGGATTAGGATATGCTGTAGCTCTTTCAGACTTAGTATTAGCTCCATTCATGCCATCCAACACTGCGAGGAGTGCTGGAACAATATATCCAATCATTAGGAACATACCAGAAGTTTATGGTTCTTATCCAGGTGAAACAGCTGGCAAAATAGGAACTTATATAATGTGGGTTGCATTTGCTACAACCTGCGTCACAAGCTCCATGTTCTTAACAAGCTTAGCACCTAACCCATTAGCAGCTGCAATAGTTGCTGAAACTGTCAACATTGAGTTATCGTGGCTTGATTGGGTAATTGGTTTTCTCCCAGTTGGAGTAATATTATTTATTCTTGTTCCATTCATTACATTTAAACTTGCACCACCAGAAATCAAGAGATCTGATGAGATCGTTAAGAAAGCAGAAGAAATGCTCAAAGAAATGGGTCCAATTAAGAGAAACGAAATAATCTTTCTAGGCCTTGTCTTGTTTGCTTTAGTATTATGGATTGGTGGTCGCAGTTTTATTCACACAACAACAGTAGCAGTATTGATAGTCGTTTTAATGCTTCTTTTCAAGATCATTAGTTGGGATGACATTTTAGAGTATAAGCAAGCATGGAACGTACTCGTATGGTTCGCTACACTAGTAACTCTTGCTAGCGGTCTCAAGGAAGTAGGTATAATCGAGTGGATTGCAAATAGTGTTTCAGTTTCATTAAGTGGTATATCACCTATACTAGTAATAATTATCATCTTTACCGTATTCTACTTCATGCACTATCTCTTCGCAAGCATCACTGCTCACACAGTTGCAATGTTACCAGTATTCTTAGCAGTATTTCTTGCAATTCCAAATGTTCCAATTAAAGTAGCTACGCTCATGCTTTGCTACTCACTCGGTTTATTTGGAATCCTAACACCTTATGCCACAGGCCCTGCTCCTGTGTATTATGGATCCGGCTATATTCCACCAAGGAAATTCTGGTTACTTGGGCTAATTTATGGGTTAATATTCTACTTTGCGTTGCTAATAATTGGCTTGCCATACTTATTGCTGATTGCATAGTAGTTTTTGCTTTTAATTGCTTCTTTTAATCAATTATGTGATTTTCCGAGTTAAGAATAAAGTAGATATTAGTTTTAATTACCTCTCAAAAAATGATAATGAATTTCTACAACATTGGTTTCGTATCTATATGCCCAAATAGCCTGGAGCCTTTGGAAATGGAATAACATCAATGATTTCTTTAACTCCAGTAATATATCGCATGAGTCTCTCTAATCCAAATCCTATTCCTGCACAGGGAGGAATCCCACTATATAGCAACTCAAATAACCATATGTATTTCCTCGGATTGACTCTAGTTTCTATCATTCTTTCTCGAACACGCTTTGGGTCAACTTCTCTCTCACCTCCAGATGCTGCTTCACCAAATCCTTCTGGATACAATAAGTCCATGTCTAATAATTCTTCATCGTTCTTCTTTTTGTAATAAAATCCTCTTGCTTCTGGAGGAAATCCAATAATCCAAAATGGCTCCTTATGAAGTTTAGATATGTAAACCTCGGCTTCGGTGGAAAGCTCTCCTGTTTCCTCTAACCCATATCCAGCCTCCTTAGCTAATTCAACAGCATCTCTGAATCGAATCACTTTAAATGGTCTATGTGGAACCTTTAACTCTCGGCCTAACAGTTCTAATTCGTCTCTTCTTTCTCTTTTTACTACTGAAATAACGTATATTAGGAGTTCCTCTGATAATTTCATCACTTGTTCTCTTGATGCATGAGCCATCTCAAGATCTATCTGCCTAAATTCCGACAAATATCTTGTAAAATCATTAATGCGCTCTGGTTCTTTTCTAATGTTATGTGCTATGAAGAATACCTTGTCATGTATCTTCATTGATGCCAATTTGTATAAGATTACGCTAGTAGTTAGAACAGCATGCTCATCATAGAAATCTACTGTGAATTCTCTTGCAAGACGAATACCTGGATCAGTAACTGGTGCAACAATCGGTGCAATTAGTTCAATGAATCCTCTGCTATATAGAAAATCTCTAACTGCTTTTAGCACTGTTGATAGTATTTTGAAAATTGCTTTGTAGTATTTACAATCCAGGAACAGATGGCGTTTGTAAATCCTAAGCTCTGGAACAATTTTCGTGAACACCCATCACCCTACACCAATCACATTTTGTTCGCATTTTCTAAACATAAAGATATTACATATTAAAATAAATGTTTATAAAGAATGGAACCTTATACGACTATATTAAATAAGTTTCAAAGCATCTCAGATAAACTTAATGCAGTTGTCAGCACTTTTTTCCATTGCCCAAAATCAGATGGTACAGGATCAAATTGCTTCTCTATGGTAGGTGGAATCCAAGCATCTTTTAAAGATAAACCTTTTGCTCCACCTCGTGCGAGTAAAAATGCTCCACGAGCCGTTCCTTCAAGATTTCTTGGGCGAATAATTTTCTTTCCAGTAAAGTTTGCTAGAAATTGGAGAAGTGCATCACATCGCGACGCATTTCCGTCAGCAATAATTTTATCTACTTTTATTCCAGCAATTTCCTCTACAAGAAGTATAACTTCCGCACATCTTGAAGCAATACCTTCAATTGCCGCGCGAATTAAGTGATTCTTTGTCGTTGCTCGCGTTATGCCATAAATTATACCTCTAACTTTAGCATTCCAGAATGGTGTACCGAGTCCGCATATTGTTGGAACAAAGATTACTCCGGCGGAATCACTTGTTGTGGACGCAATTTCTGATACTTCCTCAGGATTTTTCGCTAATCCTACATCTACTAACCAGTCAATAACAGAACCAGTTGCTTGAACAATTCCCTCGAGGAGATAATAAACTTCATTCTTCCATTTTAATGCAATCATAGGGTATGTTCCAAGTATTCCAGGAACGGGAGTAGACCCAACATTGATGTCTATAAAACTCCCAGTACCATTTGTGATTTTCATTGCACCAATATTAATACCCCCTGCGGAGAAAAGAGATGCTTGTTGATCTGCAATTACTGCAGTAATGTGTACATCTTTTAAGAAAGTTATTTCTCCAAAATCACTCATGCAATCTTTGATTTTAGGTAAAATTGATTTGGAAATATTAACAATTTTCATTAGAGTATCACTCCATTCTAATTTAAATGGATCGAACAGTCCAGTAGCTGAAGCGTTCGTGTAATCTGTGACGTGTTGTTTAGATAAATTCCATATTATCCACGAATCGACAGTACCAAATGCCGCTCTATTTTCCCTTACTGCCCTCTTGACATCCTCATTATTATCTAATAGCCATCTAATATGCATTATTGATTGATTTGCACCAAATTTAAAGTAAGCAAGAGTTAGGGCACGTATAATACTCTTTCTTCTTCTAAGACTTGGAATAATTTTTGCAACACCTCCAACGAACTTCCCCATAACTCTAGCAATTTTAAGAAGAGATTTCTTTGAATATGTCTCCGCAAGTTCCCCGGCTCGAGTATCTTGCCAAGTAATCATATTATACAAAGGCTCACCAGTAGTCTTATCCCACATTACTGTAGTAGTTCTCTGATTCGTGATTCCAACAGCAATTGGATTTCCAAGTTCGTTAACAATATCATCAATCAAACTTCTAGTTACTTCCCAGTATTTTACGGGATCCTCTTCAACCCACCCAGGTTCTGGTGATATTATTTTCACAGTTCTTTTTCTTTCTTTTATTATCTCACCATTATCATTAAAGGCAAATGCTTTAATCGTAGTCGTGCCCAAATCAAGAATTAAATAATATGACATACTATAATCACCCTAGCTTTTAACTTTTCCTTTAAATAATTCTGTTCCAGGACCCTCCTTTAGAACTTTTCCCATAGGAATACCTAACTCTTTCGCTAAGATTTCTGCAATCTTCAGTATACACTTGGATCCTTGACAACGTCCCATTCCTGCGCGGGTTCTCCTTTTAATAGCATCAATGCTTCTGGCACCACTCCTAATCGCCTCTATAATTTCTGCTTTTGTAACACCTTCACATACGCATATAATTGTTCCCCAATCTGGATTTTCTTTGATTTTTTCGTTTATTTCCTCAAGGCTCATTTCGTAAAATGCTTTTATTCTTCTCCTGTATGGATTAAAATTACTTTTTGGTTTAAGTTCTAAGCCCTCCTTCTTGAGTATTTCTATTACAAGTTGAGCAATTGCTGGTGCTGCCGCTAATCCTGGCGATTGTATTCCTGCAACATGAATAAATCCCTTCACCCATTTAGCGGGTCTTATAATGAAATCTTCAGTAAATGTCGCTGGTCTTACTCCCGCAAAATACCTTATGATTCTGTTCTTAGGAAAACGAGGCAAAACTGGAGAAAATCGCTCAAATATCAATTGAAGCTCCTCCTTTGTCACCGACGTATCTTCTTTATCTGGAACCTCAATGGCCGTTGGACCCCACATGATATTTCCATGAATTGTGGGATTTATTCCTCCACCTTTGGTTCGCTTTGGTCTTGGAAAAATCAGTTCCGCGACACAATGACGAATATATCCCTGCAAGGACTTGTCAAAAAGTATTATTGTGCCTTTTCTTGGATGTATTGTATATTCTCTTGCACCAGCTAACTCGGCGATTTCATCAGCATAAACTCCAGCCGCATTAATTACAAATCTGGTCAAAAGAGTACCTTTTGTTGTTACCACGCCTTTAATAACATTATTCTCTTTTAGAAATCCCACTACTTCTGTCTCAAGGAATAATTTAACACCATTCTCCACAGCATTTTCTATTAACGCTATCACCAACTCGTACGGATCTAAAATTCCTGTAGTTGGAACATATACTGCAGCAAGAACTCTTCGTGTCACATTCGGCTCCATTTCGAGAATCCTCTTTTTATTGCGAATTATTTTAACGGGTATTCCTCGAGACTTAGCACGCCTTTTTATTAACCAAGGCAATATGTACTTTGCAACAAATGTGCGTATTGGTCCGATTAAGAATTTGTACTTTTCTAGAGTCCTTGTAGTTATTAACCAAAGACTACCAACGCGCTTAAATCTAACACCTAATTCTTCACAGATTTTGTCATACATTTTGTTTCCGATTGGGTTTAGCTTTGCTTTCAGGGTGCCTGGTTCTGGAGCAATGCCGGGATGAATCATTCCATTATTGGCTCGAGACGCTCCTAATGATACGTCACTTTCTTTCTCAACCACTGCGATTTTAAGTTCGTATTTTGCTAATTCTCGCGCAATCATTGCACCAGTTACTCCAGCTCCTATTATAACTACGTCGAATTCTCCAATGATTCTATCCTTCATTTTTTCAAATACTTCCTTTCTCCACTTATTTTTCGCCTCGATTTTCTCTTTCGGCATTCCCTCCCATTCAATCTTATTTACCACACCCTCAACTCCTTTTATTTCTCCAATTGCAAAACCTATTTCCAGATAATCCTCGTATTTTGGTACTTTTCCATAGAGAAAAACAATGTTATCCTTTACGTGAAATTCTATCTTATAAGGAAATTTCTTAAGAACTCTCCCAACCTTCTTTGCTAATTTCTCATCAGATATATTAGGCATAAACTTCACAAAAAAAGCTCACAATATAGATAAAAATATTAATTCGTTGGAGTTTGTTCATCAAGTATATATTTTGAAAGCATTATAGGTAAATGAGAAAAAGCAGATCACGTGCTCAATAAGAGCACAAGAAGGATGGTAAAAGCGATCACAAGACCACAGCAAAAATCATAGGAGACCACATGATTAGAGAATACACACTAGCACAACTAGCAACAATAACACTAACAAACATAGTGCTAAGAAGAACATGAAGAGATAAAAAAGACAACAAAAGAAATCGAAGAAATATTAGGATTGGAAAAGGCATTAGCATACGCAACAATATACACGTTCTTCTATAAAATGCCAATAGAGAAAATCATAGCAATTCTAGCAACAAGCGTAGCAGTGGCAATCAAAAGCTAATGGCACTCGTAGTAGATTCAACAGGAATAAGCCTAAAAGAAAGCCCAATAAAGTACATTCTAAAAACACAAGTCAAAGAAGCGAAGGTGACTCAAGCTTCACGTAATAGCAGACT
>JAHKLH010000009.1 GCA_029856635.1 Candidatus Njordarchaeota archaeon | reverse complement strand
TATCAACATTAATTTGATTAATCTCATTTTTAAGATTATTTGAAGATATACACTAATTGGACAATAAAGCATAATAATTTTAATAAATAAAATCCAAGAGAAACGAATTAGAATTAAACAATGATTATGCATGCTTAGCTATGTTATATCTCTGTAATATCTATTCCTCTTTTACGAAGCTCCTTACTTATGCTTGCAATGTACTCCTCTATGTCATATAAATTTTTCTTAAGAATTTCACATATTACATTCACATTGATACTGAAATACACATGTGCCAAAATATGTCTAAATCGTGTCATATCAGTAAGTTTTTTGGACAATTCCGTAGATATTATTCCTGATTCTTCAAGAACTTTAAAAGCCTCTGCATAACTTTTTGGCGTTCTCAATTTTAATTTAGCAATTATTCTTAAGGCTAGGTCTATTGAACCTTGTACAACAACATAAAGATGCCAAAGGATGCTACCTAATAGTTCTCGATTATTGATTAGTTCTTTTGGTTTTATATCGCGATACCTTTTTAGGTATTTTAAAGCATCCATTATAACATCAACGAGCATTCATAAGACCTTTTATTTTCTCCCAAACAATTTTCTTAATTGCTTCCATAATATCCAGTGCCTCAACAAGCGTTTCAAAAACAAATTTTTCGTGAATTTTCCAATCACGACAGAAAAGCAAGATGCCATCTTTTATAACATTATATCTGAAAATTGGGGGCGCATTATTAAGAATTCTAACATCTATTTCTCTGTCTAATAAGGGTAAGTGTGATATTATATTCAAATATTCTTTAGCACTAGGATTTTTCAAGTAAACTGCGATGTCTATATCACTAAATGGATGCGTTTCTCCCCTAGCGAAGGAACCATAAACATAAGCGAAAATTATATTATCGATTTTAATTAAGCTTCTTTTGATTTCATCCAATATTCTTTCTCTTTCAGATGAATTCATTATTTAACCCAAACATTACTTATGAAAATAATAATAAATTGTTCTTAGTCCGTTCGTTTGATAAGCATATGAAAAAATTCTGTTATATCATAAACTGTTCCACCAGCAGATTCTAATGCCCTTTTGCATGCTGGGCATGCTGTGATAATAGTCTTTGCTTCTTCTAACAATTCTTTTAGTCTCTCTTTTGCAATTTTTATTGCCAATCCATAATTAATTAGCGCTAAACCACCACCAAAACCACAGCAGAAAGTTTCTTTTCCGCTTCGCATTGGTTTCTTTATCTTTAGTCCAGGAATTTTAGAGAGTAGTTCGTATAGGATATCACTATTTCCTAGATGTCTTGCTAACGCGCAAGGATCGTGAATAACTATCTCCATATTCGTTTCATTAAAGTTGATCTTGTTGAGATGCATTTTAATTACTTCAGAGATATGATAAATATTATGTTTAATTTTGATTCCATATTTCGCATAAATATTTCTTAACGTATAAGCACATGTTGGGCAGAGCATCACTATATACTTTACATCAAGTTCATTCAATTGCCTTGCTGTTTCTTTTGCTATTCTCTTGAAAGATGAATTTGCTCCAAATATGTATGCTGGATATCCACAGCATTTTTCATCAGAAATAACTTTTATTTTTAACCCTATAGTTTCTAATAAGTTCATTGCAGTTTCTTCAAGTTGAGAATAATACTGTGATACCACGCATCCTCTAAAAAGAAGAACCTCTCCTTCCTTATCTTGTCTCTTTGGTGGTTCTCCGAAAACAAAATGATACTTTTCTAAATTGTCTACGATCTCCTTAACTTTTTTCAAATATATTCCCTCTTCATAAAGTCTCTGCTTAATTGGTAGCAGAATTTCAGCTACTGAAAACTCAAAGGGACACCATACCTGGCATGCATTACATGCGCAACAGATATAAATTGGTTCTATAGTCTCTGGCGTTGCCTCAATGTACTTCTCTAATAGAAAGGCAACTTTTGCTTTTCCAGCAGGCGATGTAGTTTCTTTTCCATCAACAACTCCTACTGGACATGCGAAAACACACATATTTGGACAAAGTGCACACTTTATGATATCGCTTGGCTTTGCTATTTTTCCAGCAATTATTCTTATAATTGCTTCAATTTTCATCTTGAATTTTGCTTTCTTTATCGCTTCAAGAATCCAACTCATTTTTCCCATATCACACACCCAAATTTCCAGGATTCATTATTCTCTTCTCATCAATAGCATGCTTTACTTTTCGAAGTATCTCATAACCCATTTTTCCTAATTCCAATGGTAACCATGGTGCTCGCATTCTACCAATACCGTGATGATGACTTATTGTACCGCCCAATTTTAGCGTAGTTTTCATTGCCGCCTCCCAAACTTTTGCATAGTATCCGAATTTAGTCATTCCTTTTGGCGGAATCCCACCAAATGTGAAATAGAAACACACACCTTGTGGATAGAAATGAGATGCATGAGCTGATGCAAGAAGTGTACCCTCAACATTTCTCATTGCTTTTATCACTTCATAATATAACTTTGTTGCATTTGACCAATTTATTGCTACTTCGATTGTATCAAACACAAAACCTAATGGAGCGAATTCTGATACTTCTTTAACAACAAAACGGTATTTTAACCAATGTTTTACTGGTTTTTCTCCCAAGAATATTGTGCCCTTGAAAGCCTCTTTGACTATCTCTGCTTCTGCATCAACAATCTTTGAATTTCCTTCGATTACAAATATTGTTGCAACTTTATTCTTTGCTTGCTTGATCCAGTAGAACCATTTCTTTGTTTCAATTTTATCAAAAATCCTCACCACTGCTGGTTTTACGCCAGATTGAACAATAGTTCTTACTCTTTCCAGAGCTTCCTCTATTGTATCTGTCGCGTATGAAAGAAAAACTCGCTTCTCTGGATATCGCCAAATTCTCAAGAATACTCTTGTTATTATTCCAAATATTCCCTCAGAACCAATGAACAAATGCCTTAAATCTGGTCCAGTAGATGTTCTTGGGTGTGGTTTGAGAACAACTACTTCGCCTGGTGGAACAACTACTTCTATTCCAGCAACCATGTCTTCTATTCCACCATATTTTGTTGAAAACTGTCCTATTGCCTTTGTACTTACCCACCCGCCAACTGTTGACGTGTAAAGAGATTGCGGTATATGTCCAAGAGTAAAGCCGTGTTTATTTAGATAGTTTTCTAATATCATTCCATAAGTCCCACTTTCAACCTCAACCAAGAGGTCTCTAGGATATATTTTAATTCTTCGCATTCTCTTCAAATCTATTACAATTCCTCCTTTTTCTGGCATAGCACCCCCAAGTACACCGCTTCCTCCTCCATACGCTACAATTGGAATCTCTTTCTCATAAGCATATTTCACAACTTTAACAACATCTTCTGTGCTCTCTGGCCAAACAACGATGTCTGGAATTGCTGGGACGACTCCTCTCATAAACCAATGCAAGGCTATTGGCCAATAATCACGACTATACATGATTCTATCTATTAGTTTATTAGAAACCTTTCTTATTCCAAGCAATTTGACTAAATCATCGTATAATTGTTCGTATTTTTTACGTTCAGCGAAAATTTCTTTTATCTGAATAATCATCACCAACATGATAAAATAGTAATTTTTTAGGAAGTACATGATTTGAACTAGTCTAATCATCTAGCCAAAAGTGAATATGATTTTTAAAACATTAATTTTTTAATTAAAACATTAACTTTTAAAGTATTTCCAATTTTCTTGGCTGTAGGAAACACTTATGAATTCATCCTAAAGAGACATTGAACAAATGGCTTATTCTCATTTCATAACATCTAAGCTTCACCATTTATATTTAAAAAACAAACTTTTGATAAAACACTCGTACTCCTTGAACGACATAAGAAACCAATTAGGCGAGATAAAGTCAGTAGATTATATCATATCATTTGTAATTCCCAGCATTCTAATCGCCATTGGATATCCTCTTTGTTTTACATTGCCCGTTTTAATCCTGGTCTTGTATTTTCTGAGATATCTTCTTTTGATTTTAGGAATCTGCTTTCTTATAGCTATTGCGTTTATAACTATCGTACATCATGGAACTCCAGCATAATTCTTATATCAAATAAAAATTTCAATGCGCTGATTTTGGGAATTTAAATCAAGGTGAATTTCTTCTACCCTATCACATTAAAAAATTATTTTTCACAATAGGATTATGGTGGTTGTTCTGACGAGGGAAATTAAAAAAGATGCGACGATTATCGGAGCTGGTCCCGCTGGACTAGGGGCAGCATGGAGAGCTTCAGAACTCGGTTTGAAAGTTGCGTTGATTGAAAAGGAGGAAGAGCTTGGCGGAATACTCATGCAATGCATACACGATGGATTCGGAGTTAAACTCTTTAATAAATCCCTATCGGGACCAGAGTTCGCTGAACTGCTAATAGAACGCGTTAGAGAATTTGATGTGGAAACATTCACAAATGCATATTTGCATAGTGTTGAAAGAGAATCAAAGTTGTGGAAATTGAATGTGGTCACCCCAACTGGCGTAATTAAGATCTTATCATCAACAATTATATTTGCAACAGGTGCTCGTGAAAGAACATGGTTCGAAATTGGGATAACTGGAACTAGACCCGCAGGAGTTTACACGGCGGGTACTGTGCAAAGAATGATTAATCTCTACGGCTTACTACCAGGAAAGCGTATTGTTATTGTTGGTGGAGGAGATGTTGGATTAATTGTAGCCAGACATTTAATCTTAGAAGGTGCAGAATCCGTATTAATCGTGGAAATAAAGAAAAATCTTACTGGTCTGCCAAGAAATATTCAACAATGTGTTCTCGATTTTAATATTCCGTATAGAACATTAATGACTGTAAAAGAAATTGTTGGAAAGAAGCGCGTTGAGGGAGTCATATTGCAACGTGTTGATGAGAATGGTAAGCCTATTCCTGGAACAGAAGAATTTATTCCATGCGATTCTGTTGTATTTTGCGTTGGGCTAATCCCTGAAAAAGAAAAACTTGAGGAACTCGGAGCGAAATTAGATCCAAGAACAAAAGGACCCGAGGTTAATGAATTTTATGAAACAACGATACCTGGAATCTTCGCTGCTGGTAACCTCGTTCAGATTTTTGATTTCGTTGATGATGCTGTTAAAACAGCATTTCAGGCAGCACAAGGTGTGAGCCATCTGATCTACAAATCAAGAGAAAAATCAGGAAACGTAACCTATGTTGTTCCCGGTGATGGAATTCACTGCATAACCCCCCAAAGAATTGAGTGGCAAGGTCCAGATGAAGAAGAAATTACATTTTACTTCAGACCAGTGAAAGAAATAGCAAATGCTATAATAAAGGTAATTATTGATGGTGAAGAAAAAATACGTATATTTAGAAAATATATTAGGCCTGCAAGAATGGAAGAAGTCACTGTAAAAAGAAAGTTGGTGAGAGGTGCTAAAGAGGTGATTGTAGTTGCAAGAAGTAAGTAAAGTTATTTGCGTTCGTTGTCCAATGGGCTGTTATATTACTGTTTATAAGAAGAATAATGAGTACATTATTCACGGAAATCAGTGTCCATTGGGGAAAGAATACGCGATTCAAGAAATAACAAATCCAATGCGTATAGTTTGTTCGACGGTAAAAATCGAAAATGCCATTTATCCACGTCTTCCTGTAAGAACTGATAAACCAGTTCCAAAAAGCAAAATCTTCGAAATAATAAGAGAATTAAAAAATGTTACAGTTAAAGCTCCTATTCTTAGAGGACAAATAATCATTAAAAATGTCGCGGGAACGGATGCTAATATTATTGCTGAAAGAACGATGAAAGCTACAAATAAAAAATAACATTATCTGCAAAATATATCAAACAATGTAGAAATCATATCATGTGATTATGTTTGATAGAATATTCATAGGTAACAGTTTCTATTATAATTCTAGGTCTAATTCTTGCAGAATTTTCCGCAAACGAAAAAGAACACCAAATTTCTCAGCCAATGCTTTTAATCTCTTCTTATTTAACTTATCCCAACTTACTCTGATAATAGATTTTGCATCCTCTATACCTCTTTCAGAATAATAAAGAGAAAGTTTCGAAATTACTAAAACTTCTGGTGCTTCAATCCATGCTTCTTTTCCAAATAATTTTCCTTTTACTTTAGTTTCAATTGCAAGCTTGTCAAGAATATCATAAACACCTTTCGCATCAACCCAATAAAGATACGACTTATTAAAGATCGTAAAATGGGATTTCTCAAAAAGTGCTTCTTTAATCCGATTTTTACCGCCAATTACACAAAGTTCATTTTCCTCAAAGGATTTAACAAGCTGAGAAATTTTATCATCTTCCTCTGGTTTTACATCTATTATTACATCAATGTCTCGCGTGACTCTTGGTTCTCCATAATATGAAACTAGAATCCCTCCAACGATTACATAATTTACTCCAGAATTATTAAGAGCATTTATCGTGCGTTGTGCAAATTCAATGAAGTTCACTTTTCACCCCTTCGAAGTTTCTCTAATTCTAAAAGTCTACTCCTCAAAATTTCGATTGCTTTCTGCCTATCAATACCTAATGTCTCCATCATAAACTTTATCTTTTCCTCTGCAATAGCATCAGCCATCGAAGCGAGAATCATGAGCCTCTCTTCTGGAGTTAATTTCTTTATTGCTTCTATCTTTAATTTCTCTTCTAATTCCGCATATTTATTCATGCGAGCCCCAATTATTTAGTTCAAATAAGGAATATTTATAATTAACGACTTCCTTTACTTTGTTTTGAAATGTATATTCATTAAATAAATGAATATTCAAGTGAATAAAGAATATTAAAAGAGCACTAGCTATAATTTAATTTCATACATCTTAGCAATTTCTTGGAGATCCTTCTTAACAGCCGCAAACATTTCATCAATCATTTGCAATTCTTCTCTACTCTCTTTCTCGATCTTATCAAATTCTCCTTTTTTGGCTAATTCACAGACTTTTTCGACAGAAAGACCCTCAAGGCGCATTTTATATAATTGTCTTACTGATGGTTTAGAGAATATTATTTCAACTGGAACTCCGTTGTCAACAAGTTTCTTAGCAAGTTTATAAAACTCGATCAAAACCCTAAGCATCTTTGTTTGCTTTTCTGGTCTGCAATATGTATCTACTTCATGAAAAGCATTTTGAATGAGGAATCCTTCCTTTATTAAATCTGCAATTTTTAATATTAATCTTTGCTCTTCAGGTAATGCTTTTTCTCCAACGATCCTAGCGATTTGTTCTATCTCGCTTGCCTCTTCAAGTATTTTCATCGCCTCACCACGAAGAACGTACCACTCAGGGTCATATCTTTCCCAGAAAATTCTGACTAGATCGACATAATAAGAGAAGCTTAGCAACCAGTTAATTGCTGGGAAGTGTCTCTTAAACGCTAATTCTTTGTCTAATGCCCACAGAACACTTACGAATCTTGATGTAATTGCTGTAACTGGTTCTGAAAAGTCACCACCTGGTGGTGAAACCGCACCCATTATTGTTAATGATCCTACACGATCCGTTTCTTGAGAATCAATGATTATTTTTCTGGTTCCAAGAGTTATAACCCTACCTGCCCTCTCATAAAATTGTGCTATTCTTTCAGCAAGATATGCGGGGAATCCTCGCTCAACGGGAATTTCTTCTAGACGACCAGCGATGTCTCTCAATGCTTCAGCCCATCTTGACGTCGAATCTGCCATAAGGGCAACGTCATATCCCTGATCACGGAAATATTCTCCAATAGTTACACCAGTATAAATACTAGCTTCTCTTGCATAAACAGGCAAATTTGATACATTTGCAATGAATATAGCTCGCTCTACTAGTCTAACTCCAGTTTCATAGGATACTTCTACTTTTAATTTATCGTCTTCACGCTTAATCCTTTCTATTTTTGCACGTGGAATAACAAGCCGTGAGAAATCATGTAGGGCTTCTGCCATCTCATTTCCACGTTCTCCACATCCAATGTATATGTTAATGTCCGCATCACTCCACTTAGCTAATTGCTGTAGAGTAACTGTTTTTCCGGTACCGAAGCCGCCCGGTATTGCTGCGGTTCCTCCCTTTGCTATTGGGAAGAAAGTATCTATCACCCTCTGACCCGTAACCAATGGTTCAGTTAATGAGACACGTGTTTTATATGGACGAGGAATTCTAATTGGCCATTCTTGCATCATTTTAAGTTCAATTGTTCGTCCATCCTTGGTTTTAGCTATTGCAACAGTCTCTGTAACGGTAAATTTACCTTCATAAATTTCAACAATTTCTAAATTAAATAGTCCCGGAGGAACCAGAATTCTATGTTGTACTGCACGTGTTTCTGGAATAACTCCAATTATATCACCTTCTGATACTTTTTCACCTTTTTTAACAATGGGAATAAATTCCCACTTTCTTTCTTTATCAAGACGACTTACTCTTAGACCTCTCTCCCAGAAAGGCCCGATTTTCTTCTCATCAAATTGCAAACCATCATAAATTGATCCTATTAAGCCCGGTCCTAATTCTACCATAAGAGGCTTTCCTGTATTCCATGCCGGATCTCCTGGTTTTAGACCAGATACGTCTTCATAGCATTGTACTACTACATGCTCTCCAAAGATTCTTATTGCTTCAGAAATTAATCTCCATTCTCCGAGTAAAATAACATCTCCTATCTTCGCTTTAATATCCGTTAATGTAATGACGGGACCATGTATCCTTAACACTCGTCCAGTATTCCCCAACCGTGTCACCCAAAAATATAATGTTATAATAGATTTCAGAAGTATTAACTTTTTAAAAAAAGAATTAACAAAAATAATGCTAGTGAATTTCACACTAGCAGATGAAATTCAGAATAATACTTTAATATTGAGTAATCAAGGTTTAAATATGATAGCCATAATCTTAGCTGGTGGTTTTGCAAAACGTCTTTGGCCCATAACACGTGAAATTCCCAAGCCATTGCTCTGGATTGGTAATAAGAAAATTATTGATTATGTTCTTGAACCAATAATGACATTGGATGTAGATAGGATCATCATAACTACTAATGCACGATTTGCACATTTATTTGCTCCTTTAAAAGAACTTGATGAACGGATTATAATAAATGTTGAATCAGCCATGGATGAAGTACAAAAACTTGGTAGTATTGGCGCGCTCAAAGAAATTTTCCAGAAATATGAGGGAGATTCATATTTAGTAGCCGCCGGTGATAATGTAACCTCTATGAACTTCAAAGATTTTGTAAGATTTTATTATGAGAAAAACAAAGATGGCCCAGCATCCATTGTTGCCGTATATGATGTGGGATCCCCGGAGAAAGCAAAAAGAATGGGCGTAGTTAAATTATCTGGAGAAAAAATAATATATTTCGTTGAGAAACCAAGTGAACCTATTTCTTCACTTGCGGCAACAGCATGTTATATATTTCCTCGAGAACATGCAATAATGATTAATGATTATTTGAAATCTGGGGGAAATCCTGATGCTCCTGGATATTTTCTTGAATGGCTTTATAAAAGAGCAAATGTTTATGCTTACATATTTAGAGGTTTCTGGTTTGACATAGGAACTCCTGATGGACTACTTGAAGCATTCATGAGTTTAGTCAAAGAGAGCATCATTTCCGAAAAAGCTGATATTTCCGGTAAAGTACATCATCCGGTGATTATTGAAGATGGAGTTAGAATAAAGGAGAATTCTATAGTTGGGCCATATGTTTATATAGGTAGAGGTACAATTATTAATAATTCAAAAGTACAAAAGACGCTCATTTTTGAAAATTGTGAAATCAGTAATTGCGAAATCAATAGATGTTTAATTGGTGGTTATGCTAAAGTTAGGGGAATCAAAATCAGAGACTCCGTTATAGGCTATTGGACCAAAATTTTTTCATATTCCTAACTCACTTAATTTCGCATAAAATGCTTTTATCATATCATGATATGTAATTTCTCCAATAATCTTGTTTGTATGAGGATCCACAACAGGGAGAACCATTATATGTCCACGCAATGCTTTAGCTATTGCAAACAGTAATGGCTCCTCTGGAGTAACACATATTGCAATTTTCTTAATACTCTCTTTTACAGGTCTTTTCTTGTCGGCTGATACTAACGATATTAAGTTAAATATACCTACAATTCCTATGCAACGTTCTTTATCATCTACTACAGGTAGTTGCATTCTCTGGGATTTCATCATTATATTTATGGCTCTTTCTATTGAAGTATCCTCCTTGAGGTATAATTTAGAGTCCGGTGATAATATATCTTTTACACGTAAGTTACGGAATGCATAGAAAAGATCATCTATGAGATGTACCGGGGAACTCAATTTATTAGAAACTTGTTCTTGGTATATGCTTTGCTCTGCAGCGATGAGATATGATACTCCAACAGCAATTACCGCGGGAATAAGTATATTGAAATCCCATGTTATCTCAGCAGTCATTACAATAGCTGCTAATGGAACATTTGCCGCGGCAGCAAAAAAGCTGGCCATTCCAATAATAACAAAAACACCTATTTCATTTACCATGTACTGAGGAAAGAATATTTTATATATTAATCCTAACATAGCACCAATTAAACCTCCAACAGTAATAGAGGGTGCAAATGCACCTCCACTGCCCATCGATCCAAGACTAGCAGCAGTTGCTAGCATTTTAAAACTAATAATGACTCCTATCATTAATAACATTATGAACAGGGAACTAGATGCAATCTCGGAAAGATGATGAAATAAATCACCATTTAAAGCTAATTGAATCACTTCATATCCAGGTCCTAATATGTACGGGGCTCCAATAATTATTACACAAAGAAAACCTATAATACCAGTAATAAGTCCACCTATGGCGGTTTTTAGATAATCTTTTATCTTTAGTTTGAGGAATACATCACGAGACTTATTTAAGATTGCTACGTATGCTCTTGCCAATAATCCACAGCATATTCCTAGTACGAAATACAAAGGCAATTCTTTGAGACTTAAATAAACACTTGGCGCTTTAAACATGGGGGTCCATCCAGTTATTAAAGAGAAAAGCGAAAATGAGATAATTGAAGCTATTATTGCGTATGGAAGCGCTTCACCTTCATAATCATGTTTATAAAGAACCTCTACTCCAAAAAGAGCACCTCCAAACGGTGCCCTGAAAATACCACCAATTCCTGCAGCAGCACCTGCTATAAACAATAATTCTCGCTCTCTTGCCGATAATCTAAATTTCCTCGAAAGAAAAACCGATGTTGCAGCTCCAATTTGCACCGCTGGACCTTCTCTGCCAGCGGAACAGCCCATTCCAATGAAAAATGACGATGCAAAGAGTCTTATCATTGATAAATGATTACTTAGAATACAATGGTTTCTATGAAATGCTCTTATATATACACTTGATTCCCCACTTCGCTCCATTGGTGGCAATACATAAGTTATCAACCCACTTAGAATACCACCAATCGTTGGAAATATTAAAACTAGTAGGAAGTTCCATGAGGAAAGAGTTTGATAGAAATTATCATCAATTTCAAAGAAAATTAAATCTGGTTCCTCTTCTAACGCTTCTATCTCGAAATCAAGCAAGTCATATGAAAGTTCAGTAATAGTGTTTAAGAAAAGGTAAAATATGATTGCCTCTAAGCTACTTATAACCGCAACCATTATAACCAAACACCAAAATTTGAGAGGATTTCTTACTAATTTGGAAATAGGTTCAAGAGATTTCTTCTCTGCTCGCATGTATTAGACCATCCCCTCAGTAATTAAGAAAATTCTATTTACTAAAAATAATATTATGTTTTTGTGGAAATATGTATTGCTATTTAATAGTAAATTCTTAACCAAATCTTAATTTTAATAATACAACAGTGCATTACAATAATGAGTCAAAATATTCAGTAAGATATGAATAAAGATTAATAACTGATAAAAACACAAAAGTCTTGTTTAGAAATTAAAATCATTTTAAAAGTCCTAGTTCACCAAGTTTTGCATAAAAGGCTTTTATCATATCGTGATACGATACTTCACCAATGGTTTTCTTAGTCTTTGGATCTATTACTGGCAAGACATTAATGTTCGCTTTTTTTGCCTTGGCTAATGCCAATAGTAATGGTTCGTCAGGATATACACATATAGCCGCTTTCCTAACTACCTCTTTTACTGGCTTTCGTTTATTTCGTGCCATTAGCGATGTGAGATCGAATATATCAACAATGCCAATACATTTTCCATTTTCATCTACGACTGGAAGATACATTCTCTGGTTTCTTATCATTATGTTCATAGCTTCTTCTGCAGGAGTATCAGCTTTTATGACAACCATTGTATCTGGTGAAAGTATGTCTTTAACACGAAGATTTCTAAAAACTAAAAACAGATGATCAGCCATGTGAACAGGAGAACTTGGTCTATCTGGAACTTGTTCTCTGTAGATACTAGGTTCAAATGCTATTAGATAGGATATACCAACAGCAATTATTGCTGGTGCTAGAATACTGAAATCCCATGTGATTTCTGCAGTCATTATTATCGCAGTTAATGGTACATTTGCAGCGGCTGCAAAGAAACTAGCCATGCCTACAATTGCGAAGATTCCAATATCATTAACAATGTATTGTGGAAAGAATGTTTTAAGAATTGCACCAACGACACCTCCTATAAATCCTCCTATTGTAACTGATGGTGCGAATGCTCCACCGCTACCTCCCGATCCAATGCTGACAGATGTAGCAACCATTTTAAGAATTGCAATTAGTAGGATGATAGCTATCGATGTCTTTAGGAACAATTCTTTATTTAAAATTAATTGAAGAGGTCCATAACCTGACCCAAATATATATGGCTCTCCGACAAGGATTGAGGTTAGAATTGCCAGAACTCCAACTATGAGTCCACCTATTACTGGTTTGATATAATCTTTCATGTTAAGTTTTGAAAAGAACTTCTCGCAATGTTCATATATGACGATGTACAATCTCGCAAATAAACCACATACAATTCCAAGAATTACATAAAATGGGATTTCTCTGAACGATATAGTGTACTGCGGTGCTGCAAACATTGGTCTCCATCCAGCAAAAATGCAGAAGATACTAAACGCGAGAAAAGATGCAATTATTGCATAGGGCAGTGCATCACTTTCATAATCTCTCTTATACAGCACTTCAATACCAAATAAAGCACCACCTGCTGGTGCTCTAAATAAACCTCCTATACCCGCAGACATCCCAACTACAACTAATAACTCTCTCTCACGTGGAGAAATTCTTGTTTTATCTGCAAGTAAAGATGCTACTCCCGCAGCGATCTGTGCAATAGGCCCCTCACGTCCTACAGAGCCTCCGGATCCAATGAAGATCGCTGAAGACACGCTCTTAATGATAGGTACTCTTCCACTTATGACACCAAATTTCCTATGAAATGCTTTAATTACTGCATCAACACCTTCTCCCTTGGCTTCTGGTGCGAGAAAATATGTTAATATACCGCTAATAAAACCACCAAATGCTGGTGCTAATAAGACTAACAGTAGATTTATTGGATACGGCACAAATGAAAGAAATTCTTTGAAATTAAACAGCTCTGGTTCCCCTGCCGGTTTTCCTATATCAATTCCAAGTAATGTCGAAAAAAATTCGTTAAAAAACTCAAGTAGAATGTAAAAGAGTATAGATCCTATTCCGGCTAATATCCCAACAACGATCACAAGTGTTACTAATTTTGGAGAATACCAGTAAATAGGACCTTTTAGGGCTTTTTTCGTTGCAGGATCTGATTCGCTACTCATATGTGAGACCCATTACTCCCATTTTTTGGATATAAGTCATCGTGCATAAATTTGGAAATTACATAGGGATATATATTAAATATCAATAATCTTGAGCATACTCGGATGTTATGGGACTATTCTCGGATAATTCTTGCTTATTTTGACACAAAATTAAATTAGTGAGGAACATTGTGAAATAAGTGCTTATTATTAAAGTCTTTTTCATCCAGAAAATGAAAATACCCATTTAAATGTTATTCAAATCAAGAACGAGAATATTATGGTATTCTCTTGCGGAGAATAATATAAATTTGCATTATGGAATCAGCGTTTTTAAGGTTTGATTCCTGCAAAGAATTCAGATATTTTTCGTAAAAATACTTTCTTTAATTCTTCCAAGGATATTCTTCCAACAGCAATAATTGATTCCTTTATTAGGTCAAAAATTGATAATGAGTCTCTCTTTATGTAATACTCTAATCTTCCAGATTTCTGAATATATACTATTGAAACTATTGGTGCAATAGTAGTCGCGACCAAAGATAAACGCCACCAGTCAATTACGCTTAAGGAATACTCACTGTTAGGAGAGAAAAATAGTACGAATGCAAGCAAGGTTATTCCTATAACTGCGTATGCGAAATATGTGATTTTATACTCTCTATTCCCATCCAATTTTGTTCTACTGTATTTTTGTGCAGAAAATAACAAAGACAGAATTGAAATTATTACCCAAAAGCTCGTCGCATAAACCGCACCTAATTGAGCAATGTAACCGAGCAAAGAATATGCAACAACTATGAGATAAATGCTTAAACCTCCTCTTACGATTCTTCCCCAATCTTTAGTTATTCCATATAGTGCTATGAAGGTGGATAACAATGGAGATAAAATTAAGCATATATCAATTAAGCTAAGATTTGGGGCTTTTAAAAACATCATTGGTATGGAAATGCTTGCCAATATCTGTGGAAATGGGGACAAGAATATTCTCTTCTTATCACTTCCCAGAAATAAATAAAGTCCAGCTGTTGATGCAAAGAATTCCCAGAGTTGTATTATTAGCATTGAGGAGTTAAATATAAGCCAACCAAGAAGCGTAAGCATTCCAACTTCAAATAGTCTCATTTCAAGAACAAAAAACGTTGGAATTTTGAAGAGAATTTTAGATACGAAATATATAATGATCATTATACTTAAAATAACTCCTACTATGATATTAACTGCTCTTTTATACCCAATGATGCCAATAACAATCAGCATAAAAGCTATTATTAATGCCTCGAGAAACAATTGGTTAAAGTACCATTTGAGGAAAATTATCATACATATTGCTAATGTCACTGGAAAAACCGGTTTAGATAGGAAGATAAGGAACCCTTCAAGTATCTGCTCTCTTACAAATTTCCATATTAATCTTTCGATATATGATGCCGGCATTCTCCTAAACCTGGTTTTTAACTATACACAATGCAAAAGTGAAAAATCGTTAGAAAAACTGTTTAGCACAATAATTATGATACTAATTTCTTATTTAATGATAGCCTTCTCTCACCAGCCAAAAGGAAAGACTAAAGCACAAATATATTAAGAGTGTGCAAACATTTGAAAAATTATGAGGCACCAAAACAAAGCATCAGGCAATACGTGAGAAAATAATGCGGAAACAAATTATGATTCTAATTATGCAACTACAACTCTTTTTCTATACTTTGGATGCCACTTCTTTTTAACGTGTTCGGGAATTCTTATTAATTCATCCTCAGGGAGAATAGATAATACCTCCCAAGCAAGATCGAGTGTATAATCTATTGGTCTGTTCTCATATACTCCTTGACTAATGAATTTACGTTCAAATAATTCTGCAAACTCTAAATACTTTCTTTCCCTCTCTGATAAACCAACAGTACCTACAATTCTAGCAAGATCTCTAGCTCTAAGTCCTTCTGAATAAGCACGATACAATTCATCTGCAACATATTTATGATCCTCCCTAGTCTTTCCTGGGCCTATTCCAGATTTCATTAGTCTGGATAAGCTCGGCGGAACATCGACAGGAGGATATATACCTTTTGCATATAATTCTTTAGAGAGAATAATTTGTCCCTCGGTTATATAACCAGATAAGTCTGGAACTGGATGAGTAATATCTCCTGCAGGCATTGTTAGAATAGGCATTAATGTAATGGAACCCCTCTTTCCGAGGACTCTACCTGCTCTCTCATATATTGTTGCAAGATCTGTATACAACCATCCTGGATATCCTCTCCTTGCTGGTACCTCTTCTCTTGCAATTGCAACCATTCTAACTGCTTCTGCATACGCAGTCATGTCTGTTAATATTACTAGTACGTGATAATCTAAATCAAATGCCAGATACTCTGCTATTGTTAGTGCAATTCTTGGTGCAATAATTCTCTCAATTACTGGATCTTCTGCAAGATTAAGTATTAATACTGCTCTGTTAATAGCTCCAGTTCTCTCGAATTCACTCTTGAAATATGCGAACTCCTCATGTTTAATTCCCATTGCACAGAATACTACTATAAACTCTTCTCTGGCTTCTTCTCCTCCTTTCCTTAAAATAGTAGCCTGTCTTGCAATTTGTGCAGCAAGTATATTATGCGGCAATCCAGATTCAGAAAATATTGGAAGCTTCTGTCCTCTTACGAGGCTAAACAATGCATCAATAACCGAAACTCCTGTCTGTATAAATTCTTCGGGAGGCAATCTCTTCGCTGGATTGATTACAGAGAAAAATATTTCACGTTCTTCGTCTCCAACAATTTTTGGTAAACCGTCTAATGGTTCAAAGCTTCCACTAAAAATCCTACCAATAACATCCTCACTTACCGGTACTTTTATGACTTCTCCTGTAAATCTTATTCTTGCTGCACGACTTAATCCTTGAGGATCGCCGAAAACTTGAACTAATGCACGACCCTTACTAGATTCTAATACTGTTCCCAATACTGTTCGTCCGTCTGGTAACGTAACTTCAACAAGTTCGTTGTATCTTGCTCGAGATATTCCCTCAACTACTAGTAGAGGGCCTTTTATATCTCTAATCGTTTGCAATTCTAAACCATACTTTTCACTTTCGGCCATGTTTAATCACCTCTACTCCATTTTAACTCTAATGTATTTTTTGAAAAGTTCCTTATTGATGTAGTTAATCTTTCTTTCAAAAACAGTTTTTAATCTTCCATCTAATGTTCCGTAGAAGACTTTATTCCCTGATCTATTTCTAACGATTATTCCACCAATGCATTCAATATTCTCGTTTGCTATGTGAAGTTTTACGTTTCTATTAAGTTCACTAGAGATTTTTTGCTCTATTTCTTTTAGCTTGCTCTTGAGAAATTCTGTGTCTCTTTTGTTAGCATAAATGTATATTTCGTCTTCTTCCATGTCAATTATGGCTCGTTTTATAAGATTATACAATATATCATAATAGTCATATCGAGGATTTTCACCCCGTATAATTTTCATAATCTTCTCCTCAGCCATCTTCTTTATTTCATTAATGACCTCATATTTGGCTTTTAATAACTCAGTTCTCTTTTTCTTTTCTATGGCACCAAGCTCAAGTGATCTTTTTCTGAATATTTCTTCCTCAACCATGCGTCTGGCTTTATCTTTTGCCATAGTTTTTCTGGATTCGATAATTTCCTTTGCTTTTTTAATCGCTTCCGAAATTATATCATTTACTCTCGATTTAATAGGCTCTTCAAGCTCTGCTAGGACTTTCTCTAAGCTAACTATTTCCTCTGCAGCTATCATACTTTAATCACCTCTTCAACTATTTCATCAGCAATTTTTTCGATTTCTTCCTTTGATATTGACTTGAGTTTTCTTATGTTGTCGTCGAAGAATTTTATTGTTTTTTCAATATCCTCTCTTAGTTTTCTTTCTTCTTCCTCCAGCATTTCTCGATAAAGCTTATTAATGTAATCTTCAGATAAATACTGCTGAGCATATTCTTCTGCTTTTCGAACAATTCTATCAGCTATTTCCTTTGCCCATTTGATTATCGGATGTTCTACTTCTTTTTCCTTATTCATATTCCTCACCTAGACTTTCATTTCAACTCCTATCGCTAACATAATTTCTCTCTTGAGTTCTTTAATTCTCTTTTCCTCAAGCTCGACAAAGTCAGGGAAAAATGCAAAAATCGGCTCAACTTTTTCTTCTCTCATTAATTTCTCCTTTATATCTCTAACGGATTCTATGAATCTTTCTGGAATTATTATTAATGAATACTCCTCGCTTTTAATTATTTCATTAACTTTCTTTCTAATCTCTTCTGGTGTTTTGCAGGGAAAACCGACAGCGCCTATTAGTTCAAAAAATCGAATGAATGTTTCTTCACCAAGTACTGCAACTTTCTTCATCAAGTATCCCCTAATTTAAACAATAATAACTTTATTATACTCTACATACTCATGAAAATTTATTTACATTATATG
>JAHKLH010000089.1 GCA_029856635.1 Candidatus Njordarchaeota archaeon | reverse complement strand
GTAAAACTTGGTGTAATTGGTGCAAGGATTGCAGCGCACGCTGGTGACATTATAAAATTAGGAAGAAAAGCTAGGAAATTGGATGATGAAATCACTTTAGCTCGAGCCAAACAATATTGGAAAAAAGCAATCTCTTTAGCAATCTCACCAGAAGAGGCTGAAAAAGTAAGAAATCAATTTGGACCAGCACCAAGCATTGGGTGCTCAATGTGCGGAGAACTCTGCGTGTACATTCTCTTAAGGAAATACTTAGAATCGTAGACTAGAATTAAAAATCAGCTGACCCTCTTTTCTTCATCTTTCTGACGAAGCCCATCTCATCATGTCTATGTTTTAAAAAATAAAGAACTCTATATTTTGTTTCCGTAAGAGAATGGGTAATAAGGTGTATGTGATATGCCAATTAAGAAGATAGAACTTGTTTCTAAATTCGAAAATCCATTACTGTATCGAACGGAGTATGTCTTCCGTATAGATCATGAAGGTCACTCGACCCCCTCTCGAGAGGAAGTGAGAAAAACAGTAAGTGAGAGGCTTGGCGTTCCAATTGATTTGATTGTGGTTAGAAAAATTAGAACTGAATATGGCGTGAATGTAAGTCTAGTTGAAGTTTTTGTTTACACGGATAAGGAAAAGATGTTAAAGATAGAACCTGAGCATATTCTAATTCGAAATAAAATTATACAACCAAAAGAAGAGAAATAATCGGTGAATAATCACTATTTCGATGCAGCAGCCGCCTTAAATACAGTGTATCCGCATCTTCCGCAGGCGAAACGATCTCCATGATCAGCTAAAAATACGCCGGGTCCGCATTTGGGACACGTAGGACGAAGTCGTACAATTTTGCCATTTTCAACTTTGTATAGTTTCCAAATTGCATGTGCAAATTTTAGCTTTTTCTTGGGTGGTGCTTTTCTCTGACGTTTCCTAATACGTTGTTTCTTTTTAACTCGCTTTCCCATTCCTCATCACTCTGCTGAATTATCTCTTGCTATGAAACATAGAGGCACTAAAGTAATTAAAGATTTAAAATTAGCAATAATTCGCTTCTTAGTTCGCTTTAGTAAGCACACATTAGAAACGCTTTCGATTTCAGGATGATTAGAGTTTATTTGCTCCAAAGAGAACCACGTAAGATAAAATGACACTAACTTTTACTAGTAGTATTTACGGAATTTATCTATTATTCATACTCCTATTAGGAAATTCATCTGAAATTACACATGGAACACTCATTATTTGACTTCTTACCACTAATATTCATTTAGTCGGACGTCCCTTCCTTAAGACTTTTAATAAGCTTATCACGCAGTTCATGAAGAGTAGTTCTAATTCGCTCTAATGCTTCTTTTATCGCTGTTAAGGGATCTACGGAACCATCTGTTTCTACTACGAACTCTGCTTTTTCTTCAAGTGGGTGAGTTACTGAATAAGCTGCGAATTTCACTCGAGGATCTTTAAGTAGTTCAACTTGAAGCGGTTGCAAAAGCGTGTGAGTCTCTCCATCCAATAAGAATTTTAGTTTATTGGGTTTTGATTCAATTATTTGTGCCTTGAGTTTCCTGGTTCTCGGACGCCACCATGGTGTTTTTCCTAAGTATGCCTCAACGGAATCAGGTACTGTTTCTTCTTCCTTCCTGCTCTCCTCAATTTTTGCTTCTTCTGACATTAACAGCACCTTTAAAGAAAAAGACGTAGAAAATAAATTGGGAATACAATGCCAATTGTTGATATTCTTATTGAGAAAAAATTACGAACACTGAAGAAACTTAAAGGCAAAGAGCAAATGATTAACGATTTCAAGAAAGTCGTTGAAAAATATCTAGAAGCTGTTAAGGCGCTTGAAGAATTTGAGAAGAAATGGGGGCTTCCCGAGGAACTATTACAAGAAATTGTTTCAATAGAAGATCTCCTTGGGGTAAAATCATTTAAGTCATCCTTATATGAAAAGTTATCTGGACGTTTTTATTTTCGATTAGCACTCGAAATAGAATGGCTCGCATCAAAGCACCGAGAATCAGTCTTATCAATCCCAGAGATAATTGTTAGACTTAAAATGAGCATGGGGCTTGATATTAAGAAGAAAGATCTCATGAAAGCTATTAAAATTCTTGAGAAAAGAAATCTAGTGAGAATTGTACGAATAGATACAGATGAATATGTGGTTTTCACGCACATCCTCGATGAACAAATAAAAGACATCATCAATCTCTTTTCCAAATTCGATTTCTTAACTCCAGCGGATGTTGTAAAAGAGCTTGGTTGGAGTCTTGCTAAGGCAATTATTGCACTTAAAAGATTATACGAACTAGGACTATGCACAAAGGAGGAATTTCCATTAAGATATTATCCCGTTAAATTCAAATAATCTAGTAATGTCCCTGAACACTAATACTCCTTCAAAAAGTCAAGAAAGAAATTGTGATATATAATGACTTAGAAATTGTTTAATGCAAAAATAATTCGTTGGTGTTAAAAAATGGAAGAACAAAACATCGTCGCAACGTATGTTAAAGCACCAGTATTCAAAAATGCTGAAATTGCATTAGTTAGCTCTTGTTTAAAAGCAGTCTCACCCAGGATATGGGAAGAACTTAAAAAGAAGTATGTAGTGTTTGTTTTTTGCCCCGAATTACATGGACAAGCAGCACTTTATGGGAAACTCGCGAGCATCATTCGGAGTACGCATCCAAAGAAGATAGTAGTGGTAACAATTGAAGGAAGCCCACATTGCTTTACTATGCATGCTGCCGTTAATGAAGCGATGTATATCTTGGGAGAAAGCATTCCGCACGAACACTACGTTGTCCTAAACGATAAAATGATAAGAATTTCTCGAGAAGCAATTAGAGTTGCTCGATATTTGCATATTGTTGATAAACTCATTAAGGAGAATCCAGAAATTTTAAAGGAACTATCTAAATACTCACTTGAATACAAAAAAGCGCTTGAAACAGATGACGCTGAGATAAAAACTTAAAGCGCTTCTTCTGCCGATGTATTTCTAAAATCATCATTTAGATAGTCTTCTACGACTAGCATCATAATCTAAAAGAACATAGATAGTATTATTCTTCAACATCTACACAAATATTATTGTATTTGTGGAAGAACATGTGATAATGATGTCTATCATCGTTGGAGAGGCAGGAGAAAAAAGAGTTCTCCTTGGAAATGAGGCAATTGCACGTGGCGTTGTCGAAGCTGGTGTTGGATTTGTTGCCTCATATCCAGGAACACCATCAACAGAAATTGTAGATACATTAGCTGAAGTCGCGAAAGTTTATGGGATACATGTTGAGTGGAGTACTAATGAAAAAACAGCCTATGAATCTGCTTTCGCGGCGAGTGTATGTGGAGTGAGAGCATTCTTCTCGTGTAAACACGTTGGAGTTAATGTTGCCGCAGATGCAATCGCAACTTCCGCCTATGTTGGAACCCGTGCAGGTTTCGTTTTTGTTTCAGCGGACGACCCTTATTGTCACTCTTCACAAAATGAGCAAGACACTAGATGGTATGCACGACTTTTTGGTTTAATTTGTTTAGAGCCGAGTACTCCCCAAGAAGCGAAAGATTTCGTAATTATGGGATACGATATTTCTGAAAAAACAAGACTTCCAGTAATGATACGCGAAACAACAAGATTAGCGCACTCAAGAGGAGTAGTTACATTTGGTTCAATAAGGGAGCGAAAAACCGTCGGTTTCTTTGAAAAAGATCCCTTTAGGTTCGTTGTCGTTCCCGCAGTAGCCAGAAAAAATCATGTGTGGCTTATCGAAAGATTAGAAAAAGCAAAGCAAGTAGCAGAGGAAATAGGAATAAATAAAGTCATTGATTACTCTGGAAAATCTCCCAAATGTGGAAGATTAGGAATAATTACATCTGGCGTAGCCTTCACATATGTTCATGATGCTCTTCAAGAATTAGGAATTACTGCAAAGGTGCTAAAGTTAGGTTTTACACATCCTCTTCCCGAGAAAACAATTGTAAAGTTCCTCGAGAATGTAGATACGGCGCTTATTGTTGAAGAAGTCGATCCCGTTTTAGAAACAGATATCAAAGCAATAGCGAAAGAGTATGACGTAAAAACGAAGATTCTTGGAAAGAAAATTCTCCCACGTGTTTTTGAATTACGACCGGAGCAAGTAAGGGAAGCAATAATTAGAGCAGCAAATGGCGAAGAAAAACCAATACAACTACCTACAGAACCACAAGAATTCAGTGGCATAAGAATTCCAAAACGACTACCTGTGCTTTGTCCAGGTTGCCCACACAGAGCTTCGTACTACGTCGTTAAAAGAGCCCTAAGAGAACTAGGAATTGATCCAAAGAAAGTTATATTCCCCACAGATATCGGTTGCTACACTTTGGGATTCCTGCCACCATATAATATGGGTGACTTCCTACTCTGCATGGGTTCAAGCAGCGGTAGCTCATCTGGTTTTAGTGCGGTAGCCAAAGACCAATATGTTATCGCATTTATTGGTGATTCCACATTTTATCACGCAGGAATCCCCGGTATAATTAACGCCGTATGGAACAACCATCCATTCATGTTATGCGTACTCGATAATCAGTGGACTGCGATGACTGGTTTTCAACCAACGCCCTCAACCCCACCAGAGGCAATAGGTGTTACGGCAAGAGTAATTAAGATCGAAGATATTGCACGTGCGATTGGGGCTAAGGTGTTTGTATCTGATCCAGTGCTTGAATGGAAAAAAACTAAGGAGTTATTCAAGAAGGCGATAGAGGAATACAAGAAAGGAAATGTAGTTGTTTTTGTGTTTCGTCATTCATGTGCTCTAATGGAAGTCAGACGAAAAGGACGAGCAGGCATGGGCGCGTTCTTTGAGATTGATCGCGAAAAATGTATAAACTGCGGAATCTGCTACAGGGACTTTAACTGTCCAGCGATCGTTTTAGAAGGAGGAAAGCCAAAAATTCGCCAAGATCTTTGTACAGGATGCGGCGTTTGTTGGCAAATCTGCCCAGTGAAAGCAATAAAACGAGTAAAATAATTTCGAGTTTCTTTTTACATTAATTTAGTGAACATTACTGCTGAGTCTCACGTAATTTTATACTTCAGTGAGTTGAATAATCAGTATAGGTACTCACAATTAGTTTACCAGGAATGACCAAAGTTAGTGTATTTTATAAATCGCTTCCAGTAAACCTGGAAAGTTGATTTGTAATTTATGAGGTAAGCATGATTGTGAGATTCGTTCTTATAGGTGTAATGATGAAATGTGTTTTTTGATTTTCTTTGCCTCGGCTGCAAAGTCTTCTAAATCTAATAAAATCAGGTTTTTGCCTTCTAGAGCACGTGCTGAGTTTGTAAATCCGGAACGAGATAAGATTATTCCTATTGATTCCTTTACTCTTAACTCTTTTTTGGCAAAATCCATTTTAGCAATGAGTTTCTCAACTTCTGCTCTGTCTACCTTTCTTTTTTCCCATTTAGCTTCTCCACAAATAACTGTATCATTCGCTAATGCGCATGCATCAATCTCTACGTCTTTCTTCCAAAATGCTCCTATCTTATGAATACATGGAATTTCAACTCCCTTTATTTCAAAGCCGGATGCAAAAACAATAAATTCACGCAGAATTTTTTCAAATGTAAATGCAAGGAACTCATCTTTGCTTCTTTCAATCTTATTAACTAGCAATAAGCCCCTCTTAAGCTCAAGAAGCGTTTGACGTGGATATATAAACTTGAACCAAAAACGGAAGAAATCGTCCTTAATTGTGTAGATTTTGCTCCCTTGAGCGAGCGACTCAAGAGGTTCAATTATGTCCATTTTCATTAAAGTATATAAATATGACGTGGGGGATCCTTTTCGCACTTTTATTTTAGACAAAGGCGCCCCAACCTTTAATCTAGCGATTTGTCCTAGAATTGACATATATGTATGAGGAGCTCTTAATTCTTCAGAAAGTAATTCCTCTGGTTCCCTTGCTAGCTTTGCTCCTGGTTCTAAAACAAGCTTTGCTACGTTTTCAATTGGAGACATTTCGTCTGATGTTAATGAAAAATATGCAGGGGTTCCTCCAAAGAAGCCATAGATTTCAACTCTTTGTTCCTCATCATAGTTCTTCCAATAATCTCTCAGCACAATATAAGGAATTTGTGATAATTTTAGCTCCCTAGTTTTTCTTCCACACAGAGGCGCATCTCCAGTAAGCGCTAGTTTCTCCACCATTCCTACAAGTGACCCAATTAGGATAAGTACTATCTTTGTCTTTGATAGGTAATTATCCCAATAATGCTGAAGCATAGAAATTGCTGGCTCGTCTGCTTTAGAAATTCTCTGAAACTCATCAATAGCAATAACGAACCGCTCTTTTTTTGATTTAAATACGAGGAATTCCAAGAAGTCTTTCCAGTCTCTAAATCTAATAAATTCACCAAGCTGCTCTGAAAGATCTTTAGAGAACATCTCAAGAATCATGTCAATGTTTGCTCGAGGAGTAAAAAGGTATACACCTCCTACCTTATTTAGGAACTCTTGTACCAGTGTGGTTTTTCCCATTCTCCTCCGACCGTAAATGATCACCATTTCCGCTTTGTTACTCTTATACGCATCCTCTAATACTCGAAATTCAACCTCGCGATCATACACTTGTATCACTATAATAATTAGAATTATGATAAACATAATTATGATAATTTTGTTTATCAAAAGGTATTCGTAAAAGTTAATGCTACATGAAAATACGAAAGAAAAGAAAAGAAACACTGTGAGAAGCAAGAGATAAACTAAAAAAGTTTCCTTGAACACTCAGTGTGAATACATGTAAAAAATATAAAGAGGATTG
>JAHKLH010000088.1 GCA_029856635.1 Candidatus Njordarchaeota archaeon | reverse complement strand
CCAGCTAGAGTCTGCTGGATGAGTTACCGTGACCAAGCACGATTAGGAAAAATTGTTAATGAAATGGTTCGCCGTGGTGAATTGTCAGGACCAATTTGGTTCGGTAGAGATCACTTATCTGGAGGTTCTGTGGCATCTCCTACCCGAGAAACAGAAGGAATGAAAGATGGCTCAGATGCTATTGCTGATTGGCCTCTTCTAGCTGCGCTTCTCCTGGCTTGTTCTGGAGCAACTTGGGTAGCAATTGGCCACGGAGGAGGCGTGGGAATAGGCCTTTCAATTCATTCTGGATTTGGTTTGGTTGCTGATGGTACTGATTTGGCAAAGGAAAAAGTTCTTCGTGTTCTTACGAACGATCCTCGCATGTCTGTTGTTCGTCATGCTGATGCTGGTTACGATAAAGCTATCGAGCTCGCTAAGAAAGACAAGATTTGGATTCCAATGATTAAGGATACTTGGCCTCATCGCAAGCGTATCAAATAAATGAATCAACTTTTATTTTTTAGTTTTTGCTGATTCTCAAAATGAAAAGACTTTTCAGACTATCCTTAATCACAAAAATACTAGATAACTAACCGTGCACGAGATTAACCGTATACACATTGCTCCAGCAAACACCACTCTGAAAATGAATAAAAACAAATCATCAAACGGTCATACTATTCGGCTATTTTACTCTGACATTTCTTTTTGTTCGCGAATTCCCGAAATACGACTGATTACCATTCCTTCTACTATTATTGGACGTAATTCACGGGCGCGCGATAATGCTCGATCTAGTCTTGCTTCGTTGTTTGAATATATTGTGAGAAGAGGTTCTCCCTTTCTTACGTATTTGCCTACTTTCTTGTGTATTATAAGTCCTGCTTCATAGTCTTGTGGAACTCCTGCTGCTCTCGCGACTTCCATCAGTGCTTCATTATTAACTCGGACAACATAACCATCTGCATCAGATACGAGATCTACCTTATACTTTGCTTCTGGCAAATCCTCTGAGTTTACTCTGGGGTTTCCTCCTTGTGCTTCTATGATTTCTTTCATCTTCTTAAGTGCCTTCCCAGATTTGAGTATTTCTAGTGCTATTTCTCTCCCCTGACCATAGGAAGCTTTTCCTGTTATTTCGAATAGAACTCCCGCCAATTCTACGGACTTCTCAATTAAACTTTTTGGTGAGTCAGCTCCTTCTAATACTCGTAATGCTTCTTTTGCTTCAAGAACTGGTCCAATGGCATGTCCTACTGGCTGTCCTCCGTATGTAATTGCTACCTCGAGGCGAATTCCTAATTTGTTACATACGTTTATAAAGAGATTTGCTAATCTTTGCGCATCAGAAAATCTGCGTGCCTTGTGCGTGAATACTGGCAAATCAAGAACCATATATTTGACTCCAAGCGCATGTTTTTTGGCTAAGATCGATGCAATCATTAGTGGAATAGGGTTTATTTCTAATTTGTGTTCAATTTCAATGAATATTTCATCCGCTGGCGCAATTTTTGCTTTTCCGCTTGGCCAAATTAGGCAACCATTTGTTTTGTTTACTACTTCAATAACTTCCTCGAATTCAAGGTCAACAGGACATAAAACTTCCATTCTTTCAGCTGTGCCGACTGTGGTAATAGATCTACTACTTGTTTTTGGTATTTTTAAGCCGCTTGCCGCAACTATTGGTACTATAAGTAATGATACCTTGTTTCCGGGAACACCACCAATGCTGTGCTTATCAACTGTTAACGGCCCGAAATCATATGTGTTTCCAGTTTCAACCATTGCTTCTGTTAGATCCACTATTTCTTCAATGTTCAAATGCCGGTAGTTTAGTGCAACAATAAATGCTGTTAGATGCTCTACTGGTAATTTCTCCTCAATTGCTGTTTTAAGTACTGCACGTAAGCCATCCTTTGTTATTTTTTCTCCTCTTAATAATCTTTTTATTGTCATCTTTGCAAATTCCGTAACCATTTCTTTTCTCTCCATTTTGCAAGCACCTTTGACATTTTGAATATTAGACTCATGCTTAAAGATATTCATCCACGAAGAAGTTTAAATAGATTCTTCAATGTGCGATTAACTAACATTATGAAACAGTCTTTAAAAACTTCAGAGCTCACAACGCTCATCACTCATCAGCGCTTACAACGTTCATCATGATATCTCAAATATAAAGTCTGATATAAAATTTACTTATCTTATTTCGTAATCTAGCTCTCGCTCCTTGTATGATATGTCCTAAAGTACGTATCTCATTTGAATCGTTTTGAAAAACCTTAATTATGTACTCATTATATATTTTTGCATATTGATTTTAAGTAATGTATTTATTTTAATAGTTATGGATTTCGGTGAAAATATTTGCCTCAAGGAATTTTCCTATTCAGATGGAGCGCCAAGAGAGGCATTCTTCTTCTTGGAAAACATCCTGAAGATCTTGAAGTTGATATAGATTTGCTAACGGATGCATTGGGTTTAAGAATCTTGCGTGAAAGGCGTCCTGGATTCTTTACGTCGAAAGTTCGTGGAATAAAGCTTGTAGCGTATACTTCGGGTCCTGATGCATTTACTACTTTTGGTATTAGTCTATCTCCTAAAGAAGATGAATTAACGTATCGTGGTCCTCTCGTAAGATTAGTTACAAGGTGGTTAAAGACTGGAGAAATGCCAGCATCTGCTGAAGAATGGGAAAGTGTTTGGAAATATATAATTGAGTTTCCAACTTTGTCGTTAGAGCAACGCTTAGCAGATGCTTTTGTAGATGCTGAAGCACGTATGGCTCATGGTATCTTAGTTGAATTAGGCATTCTTCCTCTTACAGATTTTATTGACCGATTACAAGGAGAATTTCCCGATGTTACAAGTGACGTATTAGCGTCATTTATATACACTTTGGTTGGTTTAGGTGTATTTGGCTCAAAGTACGATCCTAAAGCCATGATTGATTGGATTTTCTTGTTACGTGATGTCGTCTTTTACAGAGCAGCACCCCCAAATATGAAAGAGATTGCATCAAGAGTGTCTAACTTTGAAAGAGATTACAAAGAGTTTGCTAGAAACTACGTCGAGGGTGCTTGGGAAAGAGAACAAGGTTTAATTCCATATATTATCATGCATTCTGCGGCATATAAACTTCTTCAAGAATTTCGGAAAAAAAGTATCTTGCACAGAAATGAAATTCCTAGTGAGCTAGAAGATGGTTTAAATCTACTCCTCGAACATAATATTGCAAGAGAAAGTGGCGACATTTATTATCTCTTTACAGACATTAGATGTGCATTGCTGTTTCCAAAGTATACAATACGTCGTGTGCTTGAGCGTGTTAAGGAAAAGGAAATTGATGTAAAGCTTGCTTTGATGTATCTTGAAGAATTAAAGCGCAGCTATCTATGAATACGCATATTAGAAATTATTGAGCTCCATAATTTGCGCAATTTGTGAATTTTGAAATTTAGTTTTCTTCGACTTCATCTTTCTTGTCTCGCTCGGTTTTAAAGCACTTATGAAATGTAATTATCATAGCTTGAAAAGATATTAACCTAATTAAAAAATGGGGCGTCCAAAATGCAATTTTACGATGAAGAAACAACATATCTGGCAATACCAGGTCCCGTTCCGATACACCCCTCAGTGTATCGTGAGGTGTCGAAGCCTATTTATGGGCATAGAACTCCCGAATTTAGGAAAATAGTCGCTGAGTGCATCGAGTTACTGAAACCACTCTTTGGTTTAAGGAAAGGACTGGTTATTATTCTTACGGGCTCTGGTACTTCAGCAATGGATGCCGCCGTAAGGTCTTTTGTTGAACCAAAAGATAAGGTAATTTCATTCGTGAATGGAAAATTCTCTGAAAGATTAGCAGAAATTGCTGAAAGTTGTGGTGCAAATGTTTTTCGTGTTGATGTAGAATGGGGTAAGGCGATTAAACCAGAATTAGTTGAAAAGTATTTAGACAAACACTCAGATGCAAAGTTTATTACTTTAACACATAATGAGACATCTACTGGTGTTCTCAATCCATTGCACAAAATAGCAAAAATAGCTCAAAAATACAGTGTAACTGTTATTGCTGATGGAATAACGGCGGTTGGAGGAACCTTTGTTAAGCAAGAGGAATGGGGAGTTGATATTGAGATTTCTGGCTCCCAAAAGTGTCTCGGAATTCCACCTGGGCTTGGATTTGTAGGTCTCACGGAAAAAGCCCTTCAGATGCTTGAAAATAAGAAGACATATGCTTATTACACAAATCTGAGAATATACTTGGAAACGTGGTTAAAAAAGAAAGATTTTCCATTTACTGGAGCTGTATCATTAATTTATGCATTACATAGGAGCTTGAAAATTATCCATGCTGAGGGTCTTGAGAATCGATTTAGACGCCATGCAATTATGGCTGAAGCATTACGAGAGGGTATTAAAGCATTGGGATTGGAAATATTCGCGGAATCCGGTTATGAATCTCCTACTGTTACCGCAGTAAGATACCCTAAAGGAATAACAGATGATGAATTCCGTTCATTGATGCTCAAATATGGAATTTTAGTTGCTGGAGGACAAGCTCATTTAAAAGGCAAGATATTTAGAATCGCAACAATGAATCTTATTGGTCCACGCGAGATTCTGATGATACTCTCTGTTATGGAATTTGTTCTTAGGAAATTAGACTTCAAGCCAAAAGAATCGGGAATTCTCGCAGCCATAGAGGTCTTCAGAAGGTATGGAATTTAAATTACTTAAGGTGTTCTCTATTTCGGTGATGATGCACCCCTTCTCTGATATGTGATGAGTACTTCGAGTGCTGATTCTCATACCTCTAATGATTACTAGACTTTTTAGTGCAAAGTTTCTAGAACTTCAATTATAAGTTTCTTAAACATTTCTAGAATTATGGCTCCTTTTAAACTGAAAAGAATTATATTGTCTCGTATTTTTATGAATTTCTCCTGACATAATGTTTCTAGCACTCGTTTAGCACTCTTCAAATCAACGTTATGATAGAAACATACAAGTTTCAGGCATTCATCTACGTTCTTCATCATTTTCGTTAAATAGAGTAATGTTATTGGGTAATTCACACCTACGGCACTCTTAAGTTCATCGTAGACCTGGAAAAACTTTTTGAATTTATCCTGAACATTGTGATTTAGTTTGTTTTTTTCGTATACTCGTACAATCATCTTCTCAAGCTTGATAAAAAGCGGCAAGAAATCAAGGAATTTATCCATATTTAGAGTATCTGATAATGGAATTTTATCAACATGCTTTAACCCAGATTGCTTTAATTTTTCAACTAGTCTTGTGATATCATCTTCTTTCCCGTGAATTACCATTTGAAATATCTTGCCATTTTCTCTAAAATGAACTATGTCCACATCGCAGTCAGTAATTATTTCATCGGATAAAGTAAAGAGATTCCCTTTTTCTCCTCTAAGTATCAGTAAGTATTGCATTATCATCACAAATTAAAGAAAAATTAGCAGTGTTTCTTCTTCATAAAATCTGTCAAGAGTAACATGTCCCTTACACTCCACTGGAACTTTTTGTTTAATGAACTCTTCAAATTTTTTATTTACATAATCAAAATCTTCCCTGATGCAAAATTCTGCTGGAACATTCAAAAAAAGTGGTCTCACTGGTAATACATGTCGTGTTGTTTTCCTTGGAAATAACTTTCTCTCTCTTGCATATTTAATGACATCTCGTTTAGTAAGTGGCCTTGGAGCTAATATTGTTGAATCACTTAGGAATTTCTTGGCCTGCGAATCTGGAATGAACTGGATATTAAATCCCATTCTTAGTAAATTCTTTTCTAATTCTGAAAAAATCCTAAATGCGTCCCATAAGCCTCTCACATTTGATTGAACCACATAGTAGAGATGCTCTGACAGGAATACGCCAATTGTATCTGCTTTCTTTATTTCATCGATCCATGAGTCCGTTTTTTGAATAACTATATCAATAAAATCAGAGAATACATCACTAATTATTCTTTCAATTTTATTAGTTGGAAATCCTTTTACGAGCCGATACCACTGTTCCAGTTTAACACGAGGATCTTGGTAATCAATTTTGCATACTGGGAAAAATTTAAAACCAGCTCTACGCGCTGCTTCGATTCTGTGCATACCATCAAGAACAACATTTGTCCTCTTGTCTACAATGACAGGATGCATTATTATCTTTTGCCTCTTAAAATCGTCAACAAGCTTGGCAAGAACTTCAGGAATCGTCTCCTCATGAATATATAGCGTCGATATTTCTGCCATTTCTAAGGAAATCTCAAAAGGACTACCTTGGCACATTACAAAATATTTGACCATTATGCTCACAAAAAAGAAAAGAAAAAACACTCTAAAAAGTCAATTTTTCACCAGGCTTTAGAACAACCACTTTTGTCTTTAATCCTCTCTTCTCAATCTCTTTTTTAAGCTCCTCCGGACTTCCAGAAATTATCGGAAATGTCTGATAATGCATTGGACTAACGATTTCACAATTAAGTAATTCACAAGCTTTTGCAGCCTCTATAGGACCCATTGTGAAGTGACCACCTATCGGAAGTAACGCAATTTTCGGTTTGTAAAGTTCTCCAATGAAGCTCATTTCTGCAAAAAGACTTGTATCACCTGCATGGTAAATTGTTCCCTCTTTGCCTATAAGAACTACTCCAGTTGGTGCACCTCTAGTAGCAGAGTGATAAGCGGGAGTTAGCACTGCTACCAAGTCATCCGCGAGTTTTATAGGTCCACCTATGTTGGCTCCAATTGTGTTTTTAACCCCCTGCTGTTGTGCATAATTAGCGAGTTCAAAAATTGCTACAAAAGTTGCTCCTGTTTTTTTGCATATTTCAATCGCTTCTCCTAGATG
>JAHKLH010000087.1 GCA_029856635.1 Candidatus Njordarchaeota archaeon | reverse complement strand
ATATGAGGAAGCACTTAAAATACTTCCAAAGAAATCATTCTTATTCGAAATTTTAATGATTAAGGAATTCCTTAAAAGAAAAGATTTCATGCGGTGCTGGAAAATCTTACCAGCTTGGCTTCTCAACATTGTTGCTGAATCATATCAGTCGTATTTGTGGAACTTAACCCTAAGCATGATTTGCTTGAAAGGAATTGCGGATCCTCTTGAACAAAAACTAAAAATTCCATTAATTGGTCATAATACAAAATTGGGTGATGATGAAATATCTAGAGTGATTAAAGAAATTCTTGAGGATGAGCAAATATCAATTGGGATGTTTAGAAACAAAAAATTCCCTCCATTAACCATTAGAGGAACTTCCCGTGTTGCGACTTTGCCGACTCGTGTTGAATTAATGAATATGACTAAAGACACAGTCACAATTAGGTTCTCTTTAAAACCAGGAGGCTTTGCTACGGTTGTTCTTAGAGAGTTCTTTAAGCAAAACATGCTTGATGCAATGATGAGTAAGTTAATTAATCGTGTTGGTCGTGAGAATACGTACAATAGAATTAAAATATGTTTGGAAACTGCTAAAAACATATTAAAAGCCGATGTAATTGATGCTATATATAAGGGATTATGTATGATGAAGAAACAAATTGAACATGAATTAGGTCAAATGAAACAGACATAAAAATAATACTCTTATAGGAAAAAGTGTGTTAAAAAATGACTACCAAAGACACCATGCGTATTGGAGCTTATGGCGCCTCCTACATGTTCTTGGGATCAGCAAGTGCCACTGTATTATCCGCAATTGCTACAATTTTAATTGCTAGACTACTTGGAGCTAAAGATTATGGTGTGTATTATCTTCTGATCTTATTATGTCTTTTGCTTTCAAGTCTCAGGGATATTGGAATAAACGTTGCGGCAACGTACTATGTTTCATGTACTCCTCAGCCTATTTCTAAAAAATACGCAACTGCATCAATATTTTTTGATTTACTTATGGGAACCCTAATCTGGGGGCTTCTTATAATTCTTGCTCCAATCATTGGTAATGCACTAAGAATCTCAGAAATGTTTACTTTGCTTGCAATTTCTTCTGGACTTTTCATTGGAATGGGCTTACTTTATACATCATCAGGAATAATTATTGGATTAGAAAAAGCAAATATAGCATCATTTCTTATGTTACTTTGTTCAATCATTCGAAACGCGTTGAGCATTATTCTAATTTTCGTACTTCCTTGGCCAGTATTTGGTGCTCTCTTTGGCCAATCCATGGGTTACTTCATCACAGGTGTACTTGGGTCTATCTATGCACTGAAAAAGACTGGAGTTTCATTTAGTAAACTACCAATTAAGGATCTCCTATTTTATGGTTTTCCCTACGCAGTCTATCAATTAGCACTCCAAGCAAGCTTTCAGATAATCGGTATTATTGCATGTCCCCTCTTTGGAAGAGAATTATTTGGAGCATTTTCAACATCAATTTATACATTTTCCGCATTTGTATCCATTGCATCACTTACAGGTCTAGGATTATTGCCAGCATTTGCAAGGTCAGCATCAAATGGTCATGGATACTTAACTACTGTTAAATTTCTATCAGTACTATTTGTTCCTATATCTGCATTAATTGTAGGTTTAGCGGGGCCTATAGTATTGGTCGTATGGGGAGAAGAATATGCTGCTGCAATTCCATTCTTTCAAATACTTTTCTCTGTTTTTGCATTAACAGTATTTGGACTTATTACGTCAGATAGCTTTTTGCTTGGTAATAAAAAACCCGGAATCATTGCTCTGGTATGGATACCATCAATATTCTCTGGTATAGCATTGTCCATATTCTTGTATGACTACATAGGTCCACTGTCTTTCGGATGGGGAATTTTTCTAGCATACTTAATTGCGACTTTTGCAGAATTATTAATCATAAGAATTAAATTCCATGCATGGGTTGATATTCATTTTTCAATTAGAATGCTTGCTCTTTTTTCGATTCTCGTAATTTCATCGAATTTTTCATTACAATTACTTGAGAAATCATCATTAAATAATATAATCGACATTATTTCTGAGCACGTTTCAAATGCCATTCAAAATGTATTAGGCATGATGATTTCTAGAACCATAATAGAAATGGGAATCAAACTGATTTTAGCATTAATAATTGTGATGCTGATTTTTACGATACTTAATATACTCATTATCCGGAGAGAGGACTTGATGGTTCTAAGAACCGCAACTTATTATTTCCCACTTGGATCAATCATTAGAAGATACATAGATTTGATAGTTAGCATTAGAAAAAAGCTGAGAGTTGACAAAGAATTTCATTGAGACAAAGATAGAGCAGATAGATCATAATGCCCGGCGAGAGGTAATGTTGTCTTAAAGAAGACCATGTGCGTTCTGAAGACATGACTTTTAATCAGTGCCATCCTATCTGGCGCGATTGATAATAGTGTCCGATAATCCTTCGGTATTCCTAGTTTCTCAAGCAAATTCTCCTCGCTTCTAAATGCAATTTTTGTATTAGTTAATTGTCGAATAATTGGAGCAACATCATCTTGAGAGTGCGTTGCGAAAATGATTCCAAGACCTCGCATACGTCCTAATCGACAGATCTTCTTAAGCATGGATTCTATCATTTGAATACTTTCTTTTTCACCAGCGAATCCGCTTGCAGGAAAGTATCTATGAGCCTCATCTATGATTATAACGACCGGATGTGTTCGTTTGCCTTTTTCATAACATTGTTTTTTCCAGCTGAAAATCATGGAGAGTATTCTATAGACAATTATAAATTCCGCTTTTTCTATTTCTTGAACGTCTACAACTACGACTTTTCCTTTGTTTTCACTTAACAGTTGTCCATAGTCTTTAGGTTCGGCTATTACTATCTCATTTTTTATTACATCAAAGAGTCCACTTTCGCTTAACATTGATAAGCCTCGTATTATGTTAGAAAGAGTTCCTTCGTGAACTTCTGTTTTCTTTTTAACGGAGCTTCTGCTTGAACCTAGTTTCTTTATAACATCTTCTAATGTTGTTGCTGAGATGTCTACTCTTGTTATGTCCTCAAGTGCTTTTAAAACGGACTTGAAGAATGCTCGTGCTTGTGATGTAAAGATGGGACACAAACTTTTGATTTCGTGTGCAATTTGACGAAATAGTAGTGCCCAAGGTAATATTGTTATTTTTGCAGAAAACTTCGTATCATTTATTTTAGCTTCAAATAATATCTCAATTTTACCGATTATCTTGTTTCCATCTTCCTCTAGGATTGTTGGACTAACATATTTAGATAGAACCTCTCCACCAAGTGCTTTAATGATATTCTCCATTCTTTCATTAAAATAGCGATTTGCCAAGAGCTCCCCGATTACTTTAGCTAATTCTGCTTGGTTCCTTTCATCTCCCACTACTTTCTTTGCCTTCTCATACAACTCATTAAAAACTTTCTTTGTAACTGGAAGAATTATGAAAACTTCTTTCAGTGGCATAACATTTTCATACAAGAATCTTTGTATATCTTCTTCCTCTTCAAGGTCTGTTCCAAATTTGCGTTTCCATTCCGGCTTCGGAAGAATCATTTGTGAATATTCTCCAGTTGCGTCAAAAATAACTATTGTTGGTTTCATTTCTTCTGTAACTTGGTACTTATTATACGCCATAGTTGATAGCACAAAGTTCTTAAGAAACGTGGTTTTTCCAGATCCCGTAGTTCCAATTATTAACACATGCTGGTATAGAGCTTCAAGTGGAAACATCACGGGAACATCTGGTAATGCTTTTCCACCTGCTGTCACGAAGCAACCTAACATTACTCCTGATTCAGGTAATCCAAGGAGTCTGAGTATCACCTCTGGTTTTGGTTTGAAGAGAGGAGATTGCGGCTCAAGAGGTTCTGAAGGAATTCTAATTCTTCCTTTTTCATCCATTGCTAAAAGTGGTTTAGCTATTATCATCGTTGGTGTTAATATTCCCTCAGGTTCTTCCTTTGGAATTGATGGCATTGGTGGTCGAATAGGCAATGTTGCCAAAAGATCTGCGCGTCGTACTTCTTCAACCTCAAGTAGAATTAAGTTTAATGTTGAGAGATTTATTGTCGCTAAAATGTCCCCAACCGATATTGGATTTTCAAAATATGTTTCTGGAGGAATGTCAAAAATTATTTCGAAGTTTCCACCACCAATTCTAGAAATTGAGATTCGAGAAACGTATCCAATTACTTTTCCATCAACACTATATCTGGAAATCATCTCCCTAGCTTTTTGAAAACGTCGTTTTATTTCATTTTTCAATGCTTCGTGAATAATTATCTCTTCTCGAAGTTCTGCAAAAAGGTCATCTATTGTTTTTACATCTTTCTTTTCCATCTTACATCAGAATACTATTCACTACCAATACACTTTTAATGATTTTTATTATGCTTCAGACTATTGTGAAAATAAAAAGCTTAAAATCCTAAAAGTTCCTCAAGTTCCCGTTTCGTTTGGTCAATGTCTAACTTAGTTTCATATGGCAAAATCATATATTGTTCAAGAATTGATGAGAGTTCCAAGAAAAGTTTAGCTGAGCCTATTCTTGAAAGCCGATCAGTTATTGATAAGCTTGCAGGAATACCTCTTTTTGGATCAAACGTTGTAGCAATTATCAAATCAACCACATTTGGATACATTTCAAATGTCTTCTTAAGCATTTCAATACGGACTATCGATGCATGGGATACAAACGGATTATATGGAATATGCGCGTAAAACATAATCTTTTCTGGTGCTTTTTTGGGCGAGAAAAGAGCATTGAAATTCTTATCAAAGATTTCTAAGGAAAATGGTCCAAAACAGAGAGGAAATCTCAATTTATGCAATTTTAATTTATTCGAGATTTCATTTATGATCCAATCATCTGGGACTTTTTCAAGACGCCCTTTAAAACCAAAAATTTTGGAAAATAGCTCGTTAATTTCTGCATTTCTATACAATTTATAAGAATCAGAAAGTCTCTTAACAATTCCAACAACTCCGATTCCATGTGACTCTAATTCTCTTACTACATTAATTCTTTCCATTATCAGTCTCTTATATGCCATCTTATATTTCACATACGGTGGATCGTCTTTTCTAAAACATACTCTTGGCGTTGGATATACTGGTCCATCTATTATGACTATTGAAGAAAACATTTGTCCATCTTTTACAAGCTCTGCAATGAATTTTAACGCGGCTGTTTCAAGAGAAAATCGAATTTCATCAACCATTTGAAATACATTGTATTCTGAATCATAGAAATCTACATCATTATACGATTTTATTCTAATCGCATTGTTTAGATAAACATCACGCAAAAGTGCAGAAATATTTCCGCGAATCCTTAGTTGTAATCCTATAAACGGTGTTAAATTAAATTTCTCATAGATACGGGAATGTGTAAGTCGTGTGAAATAAGGCGGGAAGTCTATTATTATGTTATTGTGCGGCAAAAAAATTACTACGGATGCTACTCCGAGATTTACACCTCGTCCTCTGATTAATCTAGAACTACCATCGATTACAGTATACGCAAGTGAATAATTGTTCCTTAATTTATTCCAGGGTATAACATGCAAAATCCTTGAATTTAGTGATTTAAGAATAGATACACCATCATCATCCTCTCCACTCTGTATAAATTCTAATAAGTCGACTTCAGGCCTTTCTCGAATTACTTCATTTTTCATTCTATTTATAATGTATCTTAGCGCTTCTATGATTTCTGCAATCACTTACGTGTCCCCAAAATTTAGATACTAAGGAGGTAAAAAATAAAGAACATGATTCTAGTTGAACTTGGAGAAAGATTTATTATTTTCAATCATATACTTCCTGAAGCATCTTTTAATAAATTCCCACTGAGAATTATAACAATTGCAATAAATGTGATTTTTAGCTTCTGAGAACTATCCTTTAATATGCCTTTCATGAACATAAAAGGTTTGATACATGGGGAACAAAGTAAAAATATTCTATAACTTTGATGATGTAATAGATAATTATTATCATTGTTGGGATTTTTCAGCGGTGCATTTTGAAACATGGATGATGATTTAAACAATAGCAAATTAAGAAGTATTGCATCGTTGCTTGTGGCACAATTTTTATTGGCAATCGCTGGAGCCATGATTGGAAGTATTTTGCAGATATTTGCATTTGAACTTGGTGCTACATTCTTATTACTTGGCTTAATGACTGCAGTTCAGACTATTATGAATAGTGCTTTGGCTCCATTTTGGGGCTCCGTATCAGATAATGCAAAAACTCGAAAACCCTTTATAATGTTTAGTTTCTTCGTGGGAAGTTTTCTAACTCTTGGCTATATTTTTGTTCGAAACATCTACGAACTTCTGACACTCTTGATTTTGGGCAGTTTCATTGGAGTTATTGGCGGCCCCGCGTGGAATGCTATTATTTCAACTATCGGCGGGTACAGAAAAAGAGCTAGATTCATTGGTTTCTTTCTTTCTCTTTCCTCACTTGGTTGGACCATTGGTCTTCTCTTTTCAGTTCTAATTCTTTCATTTGTTGGAATATACGCATTATTTATTGTTGCATTCTGCTTGCAGTTAGCTTCTGCAATTATATTTTCATTATGCTATCATGAAGAAAGAACTACAACAAGAATCAGAGATGTTATCATTCATAGTGTGTATCAGTTAAAAAGCAATTGGAAAAATGCCATGAAAAAACTTCGAAGTAGAATTACACACAAATTTGATGCAAAGAAACAAGCACTCTTGAACACTAATGATTTATTTATAATCGCCTTATTAATTGCATTCTCATCAAACGCGTTTTTCTTAGTATTCTCAATAAAGCTCTACTTAATCCTTAATAGAAATATTACAATGTATGTT
>JAHKLH010000086.1 GCA_029856635.1 Candidatus Njordarchaeota archaeon | reverse complement strand
TCCAGATAAGTGATCTCTACCGAACCAAATTGGTCCTGACAATTCACCACGGCGAACCATTTCATTAACAATTTTTCCTAATCGTGCTTGGTCACGGTAACTCATCCAGCAGACTCTAGCTGGTAATCCTTGGAATGGAATATACTCACGTGCTTTTTGAATCCAAGAGCATGTTAATTTGTCATGTTTAAATTCCTTAAGAATGAGTTCATCTATTTTGTAAATATCCTCAGGATCACTTACTAGTGACGTCCATCTGAAGGGCGCTCGTCCCTCAATGAACAGGGGTCGAATGTAAGCCTTGACGAATCCTGGAAAAGCGAAAGCATCCTTATAACCCGCTTGATAAGCTTGCATTCTTAAAGCATTACCATATTCAAAAACAACAGTTCCTTTTTTCATCAAAGTAATCATCGCTTTAACATGTCTAACAAATGACTTCTTCGCAAGTTCCATGTATTTTTGGGGATCCTCTTCTCTTAACCTATCAGCTTCCTCTCGAGATAGTCCAACGGGATAATAACCATATAAGGGATCATGAGCGGCAGTTTGATCAGTCATAAGATCTGGAATTATATTTCTCTTAACAAGTTCTTCATATAATTCAACAGCATTACCAAGCCATGCTACGGAAAGAGGTTCCTTATCCCTAAGAGCATTCTTAACCATTTCAATTGCTTCATCTAAATCTTCAGTCCATTTCATTAAATACTTGTGTTCGATACATCTCTCGATTGCTTCCTTTCGCATTTCTGCAAATAATCCTACTCCTTCGGCCATTGTGCATGCTAATGGTTGAGCACCGCCCATTTCGCCTAATCCAGCGCTGACTAGAAGTCTGCCTCTTAGATTTTCTCCAAATCCGGCTTTTTGAGCAGCAAGTAAAAAGGTTTGGTAGGTTCCCTGAATTATACCCTGATGGCCGATGTATGCCCATCCACCTGCCGTCATCTGTCCGAACATGATTAAGCCTTTTTGGGAAAGTTCTAAAAAGTATTCCCAAGTAGCCCACCTTGGTACTAACTGAGAGTAAACTAATAACACTCTTGGAGCCCATTCACTTGTTTTGAAGACTCCTACTGGTTTTCCGCTTTGCACCAAGAGTGTTTCATCGGGTTCCATTTCCAATAGTGTTTCCACAATTGCTTCTAATGCTTCCCAGTTTCTTGCTGCTTGGCCGCGTCCTCCATAAACTATCAAGTTCTTTGGATCCTTTGCTACGTCGGGATCAAGTATATTGAATAGCATTCGTAATGCTCCTTCTATTTGCCAGTTTGCACAGTGTAGGTCTGGACCAGTTATTTTTCTAATATTTCTATTCTTTACCATTTGCAAGATTTCCTCGGTTGTAACCATGGCAATCATCATTTTTAAGTTTTGGGTTCTAATATCCAAAAGTATTCTTCAAAATTATTATGTTACAATGCGTTCAAATAACGATTGCTTGCATGTGAATTGTATTCAATAATAGTGAATGGAATGATTATCAGCCGTACTCTATTGTTTACTTGATTGCGCGGCAGCTATACAGAACTTACTACTCGCAGCATATGCACTTGGTTACGGTAGTTGTTGGATTGGAGCATTCCATAATGAAGAAGTTCGAGAGATAGTTGGATTTCCTCCATATATACGACCAGTTGCCATAATTTCTATTGGGAAAGCTGATGAGAAGCCTACGCCTCCTCCTAGACGCCCTCTTGACGAAGTCGTTTTTCTGGAAGAATATGGTAAAAGGTGGAAACCGCAAGAGTAGTTTCTCATAGAGTTTTGTTAACGCTCTTGACGACTCTTTTGCGCTTTATGAATTTTTCTTATTTTTTCACATATTTAATTACTAAATTGGGTATGGTTTTTAGGAGTTTCTAAAATTGCACATGAGAATTCACATTAGTTTTCACCAAATTAATAATCAAATAAAATGAAAAATTTCTCAAATAAAGATGCGCAAAAGAGTCATCTTGAGCGTCAGCCGTATTTTAGGGGAATTCGCAAAAAAGTCTCTCAAAGTAGAAAACAGCAAGATATTATCACCATTTCATAAAGATTTGCACATATTTTCTTAAGGATTTTCTGGGGGATTCTAAATGCCAAAAAATCCAAAGATAAAAGTTATTGCAAAATCGCCAGCTGAATGGTTCGCAGAGAATAAACAAATCGCGGGCTTTGATTCTCCCTCTAGAGCATTATACACATCTCTTCGAGAATTTATTGAAAATGCATTGGATGCTGCGGAGAGTATTGGTGTATTGCCTGAAATAAGGGTTCGTCTTAGAAAGCTAACTAAGGAGGAATTAGAAGAACTCGGAGTAGCTCTAAACAAGGTAAAAGGAGAATATTTCGAGCTTGTTGTCAAGGATAATGGTATGGGAATGGCTTACGATGACATTCCTTTACTTTTAGGAAAAGTCTTGGTTGGAACTAAATTTGCAGTGATTCAGCATAGAGGCCGTTTTGGCTTAGGCGGTAAAATGGCTCTTATTTACGCGGAGATGGAAACAGGATCGCCTGCTGAAGTATTTTCTGCGAGACCTAATGATAAAACTGTTTCGCATTTTGTTCTTAAAATTGATTTGCGAAAAAATGAGCCTATAATTTATGTACGGGAGCGTCTGCCTAAGTCTCATTTTGTCGATCCCTGGTGGAATGAAAAGTTAGAACATGGTACGATAATTAGAGTAATTACATATGGCTCCTGGGCTGGTGCTCGGAATTTTGTTTATAAGTATCTGCGTTTGCTTGCGACAATTACGCCTTATGCAACTATTGTTTTTGAGGGCCCTGATGTTAGGAAGATTTTTGAGAGAGTTGTTGATAAAATGCCTTCTCCCCCAAGAATTAGTAAACCGCATCCGCAAGGAATTGATTTAGCTACGTTGCGTTCTCTTTTAGAAAAAACAAATGCTAAAACGTTGAAGGAGTTTCTTACAATGGAGTTTCAACGTGTGGGTCCTAAGACGGCAGAGAATTTCTGTAAATATGCTGGTTTGGATCCTAATACGCTCATTAAAAAATTAAGAAATAATGAGAAGTTATTGGTTAAAATAGTTTCAGCAGCGAAGTCATTTAACTTTCTACCGCCGGATGCTTCTTGTCTCTCTCCACTTGGTGAGGATTTGTTATTGGAAGGAGTTAAAGCAATCTTTAAGCCCGAATGGTGTAGTGCAGTGCAAAGAAAACCCTTTTCAATAGAAGGTCATCCTGTCATTGTGGAAGCTGCTCTTGCGTATGGTGGGAATGTTCCGCGTGGAATTAGACTATTTAGGTTTACGAATAGGATTCCTCTTTTGTTTAAGGAAAGAGAAGATGTTGCATGGAAAGCCTTGGAGTCCATAAATTTGAGCAATTATGGAATTAAAAAGGATGAAGCTCAATTAGCTTTCTTCGTTTCTATAGTCTCTACTAAGATTCCTTATTCGGAATCCTCAAAGGATCTTGTTTCGCCAATTCCTAAGCTTAAGCAAGAGATTGAATTAGCTTTTAGGGAGTTACTGAGACGTCTTAAAATGTATTTATCTTATAAGCAAAAGAAGAGATTAAGAGAGGAAACGAAGTCTATCTTATTAAAGCACGCTAGTATTTTTGCTCGTTCATTGTCAAATATACTCAAAACAGACTCTATCTTAAAGCTTAGAGAAGATCAAATATTTCCAATCCTAGTTGATTTAATTGATACTGTTGTTGAGGAAGAGTAAAGCATATCTTAAGTTCTAACAATAGATGAAAAATGTTTTCTCCACTTAATTTGATATTGCTGAAGAACGAACTTTACACAAAGTATCATAATACATTGTCTCAAAAATCAATTATACGTGCACATAATGATTCTCATGCTAAAAGAGTACCAAGGTGGTGTGGTCTAACAATACATTTTACGATTAATTGTCCTTTTCAATGCTTATATTGTTATATTGAAGACATGAGTTTTTCTTTTGGAAATGCGAAACCCTATCCATTAAAGCCGGAAGAGTATGTTTTTGCTCTGCTTTCAAATCCATATTTTCTTCCAGGAAGATGGGGAACTTTCCTTGCAATTGGGGCGGTTAGCGAGCCTTTTGCATTTAAAAATCATGCCTTTGCAGTTCTTTCAGAATTAGTCAAATTAGGAAATCCTATTCAATTCTCAACAAAAGCTTATCTAAGTTCCAACGATGCAGATAAGTTAAAAGATTTGTCCAAATTCGCACCAATAAATCCCTTAATTACGATTATTACTCTTTCTGCGTATAATCGTCTCGAACCAAAAGCGCCGTCTCCAGAAAGAAGATTAGAAACGATTTACAACTTATCTGAAGCAAAATTAAAACCAGTTCTATTCCTACGTCCAGTAATTCCAGGAATCAATGATGATGAAGTTATTGAAGTCATGAAAGAGGCAAAAGAAGCAGGAGCTAGAGGCGTTGTAATTGGGGGTTTTCGTGTAACAAGAAGGATCTTGATTAGATTAGAGGACGCAGGTTTTAATGTAGAAAAAATAAAAAGTAGAGTTAGAGTAATTGATGATAAACAAAGGAGCGTTCCTTTTCCAGAAAAGAAAGAGATAATAAAAAGAGCGCAAGAATTGTTTGGGCGTAATGTATGGAGTTCCGCATGTTGCGCAAATGCTACTAATGCTGGAGTTCTTTGTGCATCTGTGTGCTACATAGGTGAACGATGTACTAAATGCAATAACGAATGCTATTTAAAGAATCTTCCAGATGCCACAGAAGTTATAAGTGCATTATCTATGTTAGGCATATATGCGGAAGTTAGAAACAAAATTGTTTTGATAAAGAAGGTGCCAAAAAACATACGCAAAGGCGCAGGATTTCTAATAAGAACTCTGTCTAGACGTGAAGTTAGATTTGTTTGATTATAGGAATTTCAATCCAATCATTATCGTTAGGTGCAAAAACATCAATATTTGGCCCTGCTGCCAACTTTGCTTCATTAACTATTTTGGAAATGTCTTTATAGCGTGCTGATATGTGAATCAAGGCCAATCTTCTTACTTTAGCAATATTCGCGATTTTTCCGACATCAAATGCAGTTGCATGATATCTAAGCTTTGCTTCTTGTGAATCTTCTTCACTAAAGGCCGCCTCTGAGATTAAAAGATCTGCATTTTCCGCGGCTTTAATAATCATGTTAAAAGTATCCTCATCTTTTGAACAAAAGTCTGCGGTATAAACAATTTTTCGTCCTGGAATTAGAATAGTAACATCCTCCGGACGAATTACCTTATTTCCTATTCTTACGGTTTCACCTTTTACTAGTTTACTACGAATGGGACCTCGAGGAATTCCCAACTCTCGGGCTTTTTCTTCCAAGAATTTTCTAAAATCGTGTTCTCTGAAAATATAACCAAGGCAGGGTATTTCACCATGGAAAACTGGAAAAGCATAAAGAGAGAATTTGTCCGTTTTGAGAACTTCGATAATATTCTGAGAATCCCTAATTTCAATCAACTTAATATCATACGAAAACCATCCAAGTAGGAAAGCAGTAGTTAGATGTTTGAAGAAGGAAGATAGTCCCATTGGACCGATAATTGTAATGGTCTCCCTTTTTCCAACTAAATTCAATGTATGTAGCAAACCTGGAAGGCCGCTAGTGTGATCAGCATGAAAGTGTGAAATGCAAATTATTAATCGAGAAGCGCCTGGTCTAAGCTTATTCTTAAGAAGTGAAAACTGAGCGCATTCCCCAATATCGAACAGGATCAAATAATCAATATATTTAATAGCAATACAGGGAAGTTTTCTCTTGTTGAAAGGTGCCGATCCTCCAGTTCCGAGAAACCAAACATACAAAGGTTCAGGCATCGTTTTTTATCCTACGATCTCAACGACAACATTATGTGTTTCAACGAGAACTTGGCCAGGAATCGGCTTTTCCAACATCGCCCTAACGTACTTTTTGCCGTGTTTTCTGTAAATTTTTCCTCTGAAAACCTTGTTCTTCCATCTAATTTCCACAATACGTCCAATCAAGTTATCTGGTTTTAGAGGCTCTGGCAAATCAGGGAACCATAAGATGAGTTGTCTGTATCGAGGATTATCCATTCCAATTCGCAAGTTTATGACATACCCTCTTAAGCCGATTGTTAACTTTTTGATCTCTTCTGCAGTTAAGGGCTTACCCATATTTTCTCACCTTATTCTGCACTCGTTTTTTGAATTTGAGCAGTTTTCTTGATTAATATTGCATTGACTACTCCATCTTGACCTGGACGAGAGGTAACTCTTGCTTCACCGATTTCGGTTGCAATTATTGCTCCTCGTGTTATTATTTGACGACGCTTAAATTCACGGTTAGCGGGATTTTCAATTACAGAAAGAATCTTTGCTTTAATCCACTTTTTTTCTTCTGGATCATATATATTTGCATATGCTGCCGCTTTTAAGCGAATCTTAATTCCGCCGCCCTTAGTTCTGATTTTCTTTCTATAATCCTCATCTGCGACCTTGGTTTCAGCAGGGAATCTCCCAATATGGCGTTTCGGCAAGCGTTTTCTATGAGGTCGTCTTCTTCCTCCTGAAGGCTTTCGTTTAACTGGCTTATGGTAAACGCTTGGCAATACACCCCACCAAAATGTATCAACATGGTTAATTAACAATAAAACAAATAAATTTTTATTCTTCAACATACTATAACGAAGTGAGATCGCCACGACAAGTAACATCGAGATTTACGATATTGAGGAACGCATAGTAAATTTCCTAATAATACTTTGCTCCTAAAAACACTTTGAAACTACTGGATAGCTTTTCTACTTCTTACCTCGCATTTTCATCTTTTTCATTCGTAATTTCCTAGAACGACATCTTCTGCATTGCTTGGCACTTAGCGGGTTCCTTGCATTGCACTTCATGCACACTTTATATCTTAGAACTGCATTAATTGCTATTTGCTTAACATAGGGATCCTGAAGTGACATATGACATCCCTCTATACTAACTTTATCAAACAAGAGGGATAAATTAAAAGTTTTCTCGGAGCTAATCGAAAACATTATGGTT
>JAHKLH010000085.1 GCA_029856635.1 Candidatus Njordarchaeota archaeon | reverse complement strand
TCTAAGTACTGTGTTTTAATTCTTCTTTTTCGATTAGCTTTAAAACTTCTTGTGCTAAGAACTTTGTTAATCTGATTGCTAATTCATTAATATATTCTTTTTTCCCTGAGAGTGTAATGTCTATCTTTATGTCACCAAAGTGTATTTTAAAACTCTTTTCTGAGAGCAATTTGAGTGGTTTTTCCTCAGTTTTCTTCTTTAACTTAAATACCATTTGTATAACTCACCTTTTTTTCCTAAAAATAAATGTATACATTTCAAAAGCATTTTAAATATACTACCAGAATGTCCGTTTAAACATTTGTTTTTGTTTTCTAACATTTCCTTTAATTCTGCCCAAAAACAAGAACTAATTTAGAGTGTGAACAAAAATTAAGAGGTTATGAGGTAAAATCTTTTTGGTCAAAGATGGGGGAAGAGAATGACTAAAACTAAGCGAATTAAAGTCAATATTATGACGTTCGGTTGTACAATGAATCAAGCGCACTCAGAAATGCTTGCGGGAATGTTAGTAAAAAAGGGATTTGAATTAGTAGATGATGAAAACAGAGCAGATGTTGTCATAGTTAACTCATGTGCTGTTAAGCTACCAACGGAGAATAAAATTCTTGCTAGGGTTCAGAAACTGGTACAAAAAAAGAGGGTTATAGTTACCGGGTGTCTTGCTGAGTTGGTCCCGGAGAGGATCATTAAACTGGGTGCTTCCGTTGTAAGTGTTCATCACTTTGATAAGATCCCAGAGGTAATTTCACGTGTTTTGAAAGGTGAGCTCATTGACATACATGGATTCCGATATATCGAAAGGGTTAATCTTCCACGCGTAATCGAGAACCCCTTGATAATTCCTGTTCCCATTGGTTTCGGATGTGATGGTGAATGTGCTTTTTGTGCTGATCGCTTAATTTGGGGAAAGTATAAATCATATTCATTAGAAAAGATTGTGGAAGATGTGCGTAGGTTTGTGAAAAAAGGAGCTAAAGAAATACGACTAACTGCGCATGATACTGCATGCTATGGTTGGGATCGCGGTTATACTTTGGCAGATCTTCTAGAGAAATTAGTGGAAATAGAAGGAGATTTTCGTATACGAGTTGGTATGATGTCTCCTAATGCATTCATGAAGGTTTATGAGGATGTTCTTGAAGTTATAAAGTCAACAGACAAGATTTATCATTTTTTCCATCTTCCCGTTCAATCGGGTTCAAATCAGGTATTAAAATTAATGAAACGAAAACACTCTGTTGAAGATCTTATATATCTTGTCAATGTCATTAGAAAATATTTTCCTGATACGATGCTTGTGACGGATATCATCGTTGGATTTCCTGGAGAAACTGATGAAGACTTTGAATTAACAAAGAAGCTTCTTCTTGAAGTAAAACCAGATAGAGTTCATATATCAAAATACGGTGATAGACCGGGAACATTAGCAGCTAAAATGAAACCAAAGGTTCGGTCTCAGATTGTGAAGAAACGATCGTATGAACTCACATGTCTTGCACAAAGAATAGCTTTTGAAATTAATCAGAAATACATAGGTAAAAATGTAAACGTATTAATGCTTGAGAGTTATCCAGATAAGAAGGGATACTTAGGGCGCATGCAAAACTACAAAAGGGTCTTAGTTTTTGAAGAAGTCAAATTAGGAGAATGGATATCTGCACAAGTGAAAAAAGTTACCTGGCGGTATTTAATTGGAAAAGTTTTGTGATTACAAGCAAGGAAACTAATAGAGAAATAGAGTTTATTAATTGTGTGAGAAAAAATGTCTACCGAGGCAAAGGAAAAAATAGACGAAATGATTTCTAAGTACACCAAAGCGGCCAATATTTTTATGGAAATAGAACCAATTTTAACACAGATTGTAGTCAAAAGAGCAAAGATTCTTGATATTGCTGAAAAAATTGAGGATGAAATTATAAAACGCGGAGGAAAGCCGGCTTTTCCAGTTAATATTGCAATTGGTGATACTGCAGCGCATTACACACCTAATCTTGAAGAGAAAACGGTGATTCCTGAAGATAAAATCGTCAAAGTAGACATAGGGGTTCACGTGGATGGTTACATATGTGATGCTGCAAGATCATTCTATTTTGGCGGAGATGACGAAAAGAAAAGAATGATTGAAGTTGCAAAAAACGCAGTAGACAAAGCAATTTCTATGCTTAAAGCAGGAGTAGACCTAGCCGAAATTGGTGGCGCTATTGAGGATCTCGTAAAAGAGGCAGGTTTTAAAGTCATTAGAAATTTACATGGACACAAACTCGAAAAATGGGTTGTTCACGGTGATAAAGAATTTCCCGTCGTTGCGGGTGCAGAAAGAACTATTGCTGAGGAAAACGAGGTTTATGCGATAGAAGTGTTTGTTACAAACGGAGATGGTGAAGTTAGAACTACTGATGATATTAGGATTTATTCTTTAATTTCTCTTGAAAAATTACCAAGAAGAATTCCTCTTCATGTAAAAGTAGCTAGACAAGTCTTTAGATGGATTCAAAAAGAACGAAGAACTCTTCCATTCTCACTTAGATGGGTTGCAAAAGTATTTGGAATTGGTTCAGCAAAATTAGCACTTGCTTCCCTTACTCGATTAGGGCTGCTATTGGTTTATCCTGTCTTAAAAGAAACAAAAGAAGGATCCGACATCGCCCAGTGGGAGGAAACGGTGTTAGTAACAAAGAATGGAGCAAAAGTATTATCACGAAAAATTGAGGGCTAAATCCTCTAGAACTCTTTCAATATTATCTTCATCGAGGGTAATTTCCTCAAATCTTTTTGCTAATTTCTGTGCTATGAGTATTCTTTTCGTGTATCCATCAATTCTGGGGCTTACTATGAACAAAAAGAATGTTTCTTCCACTATTTCATCCATGCAATCTATTCTCTTTTCTACTTTTTTAAATATTACTGAAACAATCCACCTTTTTTCATTACGAAATCTTACCACATCAATATATCGTGCAAGCAATACTGTATCCGCGACAAACACGGGGTTTTCTAAGAACTTCTCAACAAGTGGGTCTGAATCATGCCAATAAAAACGGAGAATTGGTCCATAGATAGCATCCATATGCGCGATAACGAGCCCAGAAATTTTATTTTTTCGAAAGAATTCAATTATACCCTCATGTAATTTTAGCTCTTTTGGCTTTGGTGGTATTTTTGCAGTGATTTCTTTTTCTTTAATTGTTCTCGGCACAAACATGAAATCATCAGAAGATAAATTAAATGAAATCATCTTCGCCACTTGTGTTCCGAAAAATCTTTAACTGATATTTCTTTGAAAAATTTGAGTTTAAAATGGTGGAGTCTATTAAATACGAGATAATAATCGATTTTCGTAGTGATTCTCTTTGGCCTCTAAGGCTAATTGATATCACATTAATGGGAAAGAATATCATAGAATGGCAGATAAATTTTCTAAAAGGCTATAAAATTAGAAGAATCTTGATCGTCCATAATGAAAATATCGAGGTAAATGTTGACTGGTGTGACATAAAAATTTTGCATAAAATGGATGATGCATTCAATGAAAGCTCTGAAGCAATAGTCCTTTATCCATTTGTTTATTCCATACCAATAGCGCTAGAAAAACTCATCAAGAAAAAGGCCAATATTGTGATTGATGAAAAAACGGGGAAAATCATCAACATTACACCTGCAAAAAGAACCCAAATAACTCCAAAAAAACCTCTAAAATTTCCATGGCAAGTTTTCAATATAATGGAGTTTATGTTAACAAGAATTCGTGGTACGTTTATTCATGAAGACGCCAAAGTTAATTCTTCCGCAAAGATTGAAGGTAATGTGTATATCGATAAAGGAGCAAAGATCTCACGAGATGCCAAAGTTGTAGGCCCAGCATACCTTGGCGAAAATGTTTTTGTTGGTGATAATGCCTTAATTAGGGGGAGCATTATCGAACGAAACACTATAATAGGTTGCAATATGGAAGTAGCAAGAAGTTTATTTTGTGAACGGGTAGAAACACATAGCGGTTATGTAGGTGATAGTATTGTTTCAAAAGGTGTTCATTTTGGTGCTGGTTTCATAACAGGCAATGTAAGATTAGACAGAAAGACAATAAAGGTTTTTGTACCCACACTTAAGAGGAAAATAGATACTGGCAGAACAAAACTTGGTGCAATTATAGGAAGAAATGCCAATTTTGGAATACATACAGGAACAATGCCGGGAGTTTTAATTGGTGAAAATGCTGTAATAGGACCAGGTACTCTGATATTTCACAATGTGCCAGATAATGTTCGCATATATCGCTATGAAAGTCCAATGTTTCGCATCGAGTAATTATTCCTCCTTCTCAGTTTTTCTCAGAGCTATTACTTCTTTTGTAATTTTCCTCAGTTTTTCAAAAATTTCCTCTAAATACGCAATAAAATGTGTTAGATTTTCCTGGAAAATCACTTTAAAAGTATCTAATTCCTCGCGTATTGCAGCTACATTTCTGTTAAGAGCGGATATTAACTTCAGGATATACGCTATATCCTCTTTTGTCAAACGAATAGAATCATCAGATTTTTCTCCCATTCCTATTCACCACATGCTTTTATTAAGTCTTCTAAGAATAAAATTGTTTCCCAACTGCGAGAAATTTTCTTTGCGATAATTTTTCCTAATGATTGTATATTTTCTGGAACACTTTCGGAAAGAATTCCAATTACTTTTAAACTGGATATTTTTTTGGCAATTATTGGAATAATTTTCCATAGTTTTTGATTCTTTTCAATCGTATCGAAAGGAGCAATTATAATTCCAACAGCATCTTTTAAAGTTTTTTCAACAATATCACGAGGCAAACCTTTTTTTAATCCCTGGATTCTTACATTATATGCAGTGTCACCAATAACTACATTAGTAACCCATACAAATGTTTCTTGAGGCGCACCAAGTAAGTTTTGCAATTTACTAATATTACCAATGGCAACAAATACTTTTTCTTCTGTCTTGAGAGGTGGTGCAATCTCTTCTTCAGTGGGTAAGATTTCTTCCTCAGCTGGAATTGGTATTAGCACTTCTTCCTCTTTAGGCATCTTAGCTTCTTCTGTGATTTTCTCCTCAACCTTTACTGATGTTTTCTCTTTGATTTCCTTAGGCGCTATTTCTTTTTCAAATGGAATTAATTCGCCTATTTCAGACTCATGCTCTGCTTTGGCTTCTTTTTCTTTCAACACCATGCGTATATCTTCTCTTAGATCGCTTAACACATTGTCAATTTTAGAGCTTATCTTTTCCACATATTCAGATAAACTTTGAGAAAGTTTTTCTTCGATTTTATTACCAAAGGTTTCTAAGAGAGTACTCAACTGTGTTAATACTTGTTTTATTTCAGACAATTCTTGACGAATACTCTGAATTTCTTTTTCAACACGTGAAAGAACATCCTCGCTTACAACTTCTTTCACTTTTTCCTCCTGTTTCTTGGGCAGTGTGGGTCCTGGTACTTCATGAGAGGGAGTCTTTGGAACTTCTACTACTTTTTCAACGGGTTTCTCTGCAGAAATCTGAGGAAGCTGTTGTGATGATGCAATTTTTGCTTGTTCTGGAGGTCTCCCTGGATATGTTTCAACATGCTTTACTTCCATAACTTGAGATGGCGTTTCTCTAATCTGTTGAAACTCATGAGACGGAGGAACTTCTGGTTTAGTTTCCGTTGTTGGTTCTTCCATTAATCGCGCAGTAGCAAAACGTGATTCATAAATATGAGACAAGTTAAGGAGAAGTGTTTGAAGTCCTCGTGTCATTCTAATCTTCGATGCTAAATCCTCAAGGGCTGCCATGATCTTTTGCAACGCTTGTGGAGTAGAAACATGCCATCCAACTTCCTCAACCTCTTTTCGGACACGTATATCTTCCACAGCGCGTAATAAACATTCTATTGCTTTGTTTTTAAATGAAGAATCTCGTTTAATTTGCTCTAGAGCCTTATTAAATGCTGATGTGAAATCCCTATCTTTAATACCATGGATTCGTCTCAAACTAAAAGCAAGAGGATCGTATCTAGTAGCACTCCACGCAATTACCATCGCGGCTAAGACGTCTAGAGCATCTTCATGTTCAATAATCTCAGAAACATAACTTACATAAGCACTCAATATTTCCCCCAAACATAAAAAAGAAACTACTATATTAACCTTTTGATTAATGGCCGAATCGCACGCTCACCGAATCGGAATAATGAAATACGTTTCTCATCACCATATTTCAGCACTTGAAGAAAATCCTCACGACGAATAGGCAAGATTCTCAGGAAAGATAAGCCACCTAATAGCACCACAGGATCGATATAACGCGCGGGGATAACGTAAATTCGTCTATTAAACTCAAAAGATACACCTACCTTTGACGCTGGTTTCTTTTTTAATGAAATAATAACCCCAGACTCCTTAAGAAATCTCTGTGATAAATATGCCAATTCGAGATCTTCGCACAGTGCAACATCGTATGGTGTACTGAAACTGGTAAAAACAATACTTGCGTCTGAAGATAACAAACCAATATATGTGCCTCCCTCCCTTGTAATTCGTGCCTGCGAGACAAAACTTTTAATTTTAAGAACATTCGCAAGCACAGTAATACAGTCCTCAACAAAATTTCGTCGTCGTCCAAGAATCAAGATATTCATTGTAAACGTCCTCGTTTTTGCTATGGCGCCGGGGGCGGGATTTGAACCCGCGACAACGCGGTCCGAAGCCGCGCGTGCTCTCCTGGCTACACCACCCCGGCAATTATCCAAACATATCATAGTAGATTGTCTTTATAATTATTAAAATTAGCTAATGCCTTCAAGCATTGCAATGGCCATTTCTTCGATTATTTCTGCTGGTGTTTTAGACTTGACAATAGCACTAGCGACTAAAATACCCTTTGCTCCTAATTCTACCGCTCTTTTGGCGTCTTCTGCTGATGATATTCCAGCTCCACATAATGGAATAACTCTTCCACCCGACTTTGTTTGAATAATATTCATTGCCTTTGATAATATTTCTGG
>JAHKLH010000084.1 GCA_029856635.1 Candidatus Njordarchaeota archaeon | reverse complement strand
TACTAATATTATGCTGTAAAGAGTCTTTGCAAATACTCTTCTTTAAATTATTTCTTTATCAAGTTAGTATTTTGGCGAGGGTAATTTTATCCTTGTGGTGAGTTAAAATGAAAAATAAGAGAACTGTTAGGATTTCGTCTAAGTACTTCACGATTCCATTGTATCTCACTGTCTTAAAGATAATATACGAGAACGGTGGTAGAATTACCAAAAAAGAGCTTGCACAGAAGTTAGCGGAGGTTTATGGAAGGGAGGCAGAGCAGGCTCTGAGTAACCTCTCTAAAACACTTATCTCTTTGGAAGTTCGTGGATTAATTACGACGTTCTTTACTGGACGTGATCACATTATTGAACTGATTAGGCAGAAACGGTTTGTAAATGTTGGAGAGGACTAAATGCGTCTTCTTGAAATTGTTGAGATCCTCTGGAAGCTTCACCCTATTCATTATGATGTGCTTAGAGCAATTGAGCGATACTTGAGAAGATATCTCTATGTTCCAAAGGATAGAATCATTAGAGCAACAAACATTAAGTCTCCTAAAATCGACAAAGTTCTCGAATATTTGCTCCGATTAAAATTGATTGAAATCTATGAAGGAAAATACACTGGTTACTCATTAACTTACGCGGGTCTTGATGCTCTTGCATTGCACGACCTTGGGTTAACTGGAAAGATAACTAGAGTTGGACCAAAGCTAGGTGTTGGGAAAGAGGCAGATATTCATGTGGCGTATCTTGATGACGAACCACGTATAATAAAGCTTTACAGAGTGAAGCCGTCCTTTAAGCAAATTCGCAAATATAGAGATTACGCGTTAACTGCAAAGAATTGGTATGAATTGGTAATTAAGTGTGCAAAGAGGGAATTCTATGCTTTGAGAAAATTATATAAAAATAATGTGCGTGTTCCAAGACCAATTACAATGAATAGGCACATAATTCTCATGGAGTATATTGATGGGACAGAGTTAATAAAAGCGAGATTGGTTGAGCCTTTACCAATTTTTGATGCAATAGTTGATGAGATTGTTAAAATGTTGAAAGTTGGAATAGTACATTGTGATTTAAGTGAATACAATATTTTGGTTACTGCTGACGGAGAGGTTTGTCTCATTGATTTTCCGCAATGGGTTTCGTTAAAGCATCCCAACGCTTCAGAATTTTTGAAAAAAGATCTTTTGCAAATCATAAGATATTTTCATCGGAAGTACCACATTAGTTTAAAGGAGTTAATAGAAATTGCATCAAAGAAGTTACAAAAGGCAGGATATAAAATTGAAGTAGAATAAGATAAGTTGCTTTTACTTAAAGCGAAATACAGTAATGAGCATTTCTCAAAATCTACACTAATTTGAAATTAAAGTACAAAAAGAAACACTTTTTATTTTAAGTCAAAAACGTTTTTATATTGGGGATTAACATTGTTCAAAAGGAAAAAGAAAAAGGAAACAACGGCCACTCAGGATGACATAACTAAAGCGGAAATAGAATTGCATAATTTTCTTGATTATTTGGATCAACGAATTCGGGAACATTGGGAGCATTTGAAAGAGATCCGAAGAAAAATCAACGAAGCAATAAAACTACGTGATAGGATTCTGTTAGAACAGTTGGTAAGAGCAGAGGAAATTGCTAAGAAAGATCTTGCATCACTAATGGCGAAGAGAAGAAATCTCGCGACCTTACTTCGATATTTTGAAAAGGCGCGTGAGAATGCTGTGTATTATAGGATAGTTCAACGGGTCGCTCAGGCCATAAGAACCCTTAGAACACATTATGGAATTGAGCCTGAAGAAGTAGATAAGACTATAGCAGAAATTTCGGAGAATTTAGAAGGATTAGTGGAAGTAGAGGAAGCGCTTACTCAACCTCTTCCAGAGATTGGAGTTAGTGATGAAAAGATTAAGCAACGTGTAGATGAACTACTTCAGAGAGGAAGAATCGAAGAAGAGGAAGAACTCCTTGAGAAGGAAATAGAGAAACTCGGAATTGGAACTGAAGAATCCGGGAAGGCAGGAGTAAAGAAGGAGCAAGAAAAGTAAAAATCTTTCATAATCCTCATTTATTTCTTTAAAATAATGGTGAATATCATTGGGAACTGAACTTGCTGCATTAAAGAAGAGTGCTGACATTCAAAGAATGTTCAAAGAGTTTGGCATTAAACCAATAGAAGAAATTGCGGATTTATTTCCTAATAAGACATTAATTGATATTGGTTTACTTATTGCACATAGAGATTTCGATCACCTTTTAAGAGGATTGGCTCAAGGAAAAAAATTTGCTATTGTTTCGGGTCGTGGACCATCGGGTCCATTACACCTTGGGCACATACTCCTCTTCAGTTTGGTTAAGCATCTTCAGGATATATTTAATGCAGAAGTATTTATTCCTATTTCAGATGATGAGAAGTTTATTTTTGGTAAAGTGCCAAAACTTGAAGATGCAGAAAAATGGGCATATGATAACATTAGATACATTGCCGCGCTCGGCTTTGATCCAAATAAGACTCATATCTATATATCGTCAAAAACAACATGGGTGTACAGATACGCTTTGAAATGCGCACGAAAAATGACTATTAGTATGATTAAGTCAGCATTAGGAACAACGGACTCTCATAATCCCGGCATTCTTTTCTATGCAGCGGTACAAATAGCTCATATCCTGCAACCAACCTTCGATTACAATCTCCCAGTTGTTGTTCCAATCGGATTGGATCAAGATGTATTCATGCGATTAGCTCGAGACGTAGCACAATTACTTCATGTAATGAAGCCAGCTTCATTATATGTTCAATTTTTGCCGGGGCCTCGAGGCGAACCAATGTCCAGTAGTAAACCTGAAACAGCATTGTTCGTCAACGCTGATTCCAAGCAGGCGTGGAGAATTATTGCAAATCTATTTACTGGAGGACAGGGAAGTATAAGAGAGCAATTCCTGAAAGGAGGAAATCCTGACGTGTGTCATGTTTTTCTATGGCTTAAACATCTTTTCTTCAAAAACAAGGGAGAAATAGAAGTATATGCGGAGATGTGCCGTTCAGGAGAATTAATCTGCGGACTAGATTGCAAACCTCTTCTTCACGAACTTGTAATGGATTTCTTAGCAAGGCTCAGGGATGCAGCAGAAAAGGTCAACATTGAAAAATTCCTTAGGGATTCCCACTAAACACTTTTCGCTGAGTCTTCTAAGCGTCCTTAAAGTACTGTGGAGAATCCAATAGAATCTAATGCTAATATTACGATTTAAGCACGAAAACCAAAATCTTTAAATGCAGTCAACAAGAACGTATATGCTCAGTAAGGACCCTTTTATTCATTACATAAGAGTAATACATCAATCAATATTTTCACAAAGAAACAAATATATTCGGGATAAGAATGAGAATGCACCCATCAAAAAGGATAATAGGTGAGTTTTCCGAAAGACTTTCTGGGAAAAAAATTCTTCTTGGTGTTACAAGCTCTGCAGCAATTTATAGATCACTCGATTTAGCACGTAGTTTAATGCGACATGGTGCAGAGATTTACGTCATAATGACACCAAAGGCATCAAAACTCATATCCCCACAATTATTTGAGTGGGCTACTGGTAATGAAGTACTAGTGGAGTTATCTGGAAAAATAGAGCATATATCCCTGTCTGAAAAAGTGGATTTAATGGTGATTGCCCCAGCAACTGCTAATACAATAATAAAACTGGCATATGGTATTGCGGACAACGCGCTATTAACCACGGCACTAGCTATGATAGGTATGAAAAAACCTGTTATTATTGTTCCCGCAATGCATGGTAGTTTATGGAATAGTCCCCAGCTAAAATTTGCTTTAAATAGATTGTTAGAAAACGATGTTATAATCCTTAAACCTCAGATAGTGGAGGAAAAAGCAAAAATTCCGCCAAATGAGGAAATTCTTGAATATGTTTTCAAGCTCTTTACTAGGCAAACACTCAAGAAAAAACAGATACTAATAACTGCAGGCTCCACGAGAATTTACATTGATTCGATACGATTCATATCAAATCCAAGCAGTGGAAAAATGGGCGTAGCTATGGCCTTGGAGGCTTTTGCTAGAGGAGGAAATGTAACTTTGCTCTTAGCAAAGCATTCAACACACAAATATTATATACCACGAGAAATAAATGTTCAATTCTTTGAAACATATAATGAACTTCTTCAACTTGTTGAAAAATACTCAGGAAAAGCCGACATCATTGTCCATACTGCAGCCGTTGGTGACTTTCAACCAGAGAAAAAGTACTCTGGAAAATTGAAATCTGGAACTACCTTGACGTTGAAATTAATTCCAACAAAGAAGATAATAAAAGTTATCCGAGATACCAATCCCGATGCGAATGTTATTGCTTTCAAAGCAGAATGGAATGTGTCTCAAACAGAATTAAAGCAAATCGCTATAGATTTTCTTAACAAATACAATTTGACAGCCGTTGTCGCCAATGATGTAAGCAAGGGAATTTTCGGTGCTGACACAACAAAAGCTTTACTTGTGATTAGAAAAAACGGAGAAATTAAAGTTTATCCCTTGGAAGGAGACAAAAGAGACGTATCTGGCAAAATATGGAATTTAATTTATTCTTAAACCTTCTCGGGCTTTCTTAACTTCAGATTATGGGTTTTAAAGTTGGAAAGTATAAAAGAAAGAGAACAAAGGTTTAGAGCACTTCAGCTTTTTCGACGAATAAGAGTAATGACCATGAGAAACAGTCTTTTCACATTTATCTTAAGCTTAGTCTTAGCAATCTTTCTCTGTGTGAGAAATACGAAAGGTTTCCTTTTAAATTTGGAAATCTCCCTCTTACTCGCATGCGCACTTGCCATAAATTTCATCGTTCTTGCAAAGGAATTTCAAATGTTTCAAAAATTCCAAGAATACTCAGACAAGTTAAGCTTCATCGCAGATAACGCTATGAAAGCAATTAAATTTCCCTTGTATTCAAACATTGCGACAATTTTTGCGTTAATAATATGCTTCTGGAGTTTAATTGGATTAATTATCTACCTATTCTCATTCATATCACTTCTATTTTCGTTTATCATCCTAGTATCGATGGAAGACGCTATGCGGAATCAATTATTTCCAACAATATGATTTAAATTTCAGTATGGATTTTTAATTGCATATACGTATTTCATTTATATATACTACATAATATTTTTATTAATATATTTTCAATTTGGAGTATTTTATACAATGTTTAAAGAAAGTCAGAAGGGCGACATATATGACAAACACAGAAAAAGAGGAAAAAGTTGTTATTAAGATTGAACTGCCAAAAACACTTTACGAAAAAATTAAGGAATTTATCAAAGACAGCGAGTGGAAAACCGTTGAGGATTTCGCACTATACGTATTAAAACGTGTTATTTCAGAAGCTGAAGGAATCGAAGAAGAGGAAGTTTATACAAAGGAAGAAGAAGAGGAGATTAAGCGGAGACTTAGAGCTTTAGGCTATCTATAAATTGTAAAAATGCGTCATATTCTTATTCTTTTCATTTTTGAATAGTTTGATCCATCAAATTACAATCGATTTTAATTTTAAACTATCCTTTAGAAATTTATACTTTCATAATATTTAATTATATTTAATTAAAGGCTGTCGCAAATGAGCAAGCCAAAAGTATTTTTAGTGGGGATTGATAGTGCCGCACCATGGCAAGTATTTGATTTGTGGCTTAAGGAACTCCCAACTCTAAAGAGCCTCGTTGAAGAAGGCGCGTGGGGTCGAATTAGAAGTACTGTTCCTCCTATTACATGTCCAGCTTGGCCATCAACTTTTACTGGAATGAATCCAGGACACTTTGGATTATATGATTTGCGTTATAGGAAACTTGGAAAAAGATACTTTGATTTTCACATAGTGAATTCAAGACTGATTAAATATGAGAGGGTATGGGACTATTTATCAGAAGCAGGATACAAGGTTATTACTGCATTTGTTCCAGTGACATACCCACCTTCGAAAGTAAATGGTTGTCAAATAGCAAGTTTTCTCACACCAACGACGAAATCAGAGTTCACTTATCCACCAGAATTGAAGAACGAAATATTCTCGGTAATTGGTGGTGAGGAAAAATATATTATTGATGTTTATGGATATCGACAAATGGATCCTCGGGAGCTATACCAAAGATTACGAGAAAAAACGGATCATGATTTCAAGATAATTAAACATTTACTCAAAAAAGAATGGGATTTGTTTGTAACTGTCATAATGAGTATAGACCGTGCTCAACACACTCTTTGGCGCTTCTTCGATAAGGATCATCCACGCTATGAGGAAGATCCAGAACTAAAGGATGGTTTACTCAATTTATATAAGCAGATTGATGATCATCTAGCAGATATTGTTTCTCAACTTCCAGAAGATACAACAATCATCGTTCTCTCTGATCACGGTGCTAAACGCATGTTTTCACGAATTAATGTTAACGAACTCTTCATCCAAGAGGGACTACTTAAACTAAATAAGAAGCCAAAACATCCAACGGGCTTAGATAAGTTGGAAGAGCAAGAATTAATAAATTGGAAGGAAACTAAAGCGTTTGCTTTAGGCGCCTATATCGCACAAGTCTTTATAAATTTGAAAGGCCGAGAACCAAAGGGAATCGTGAATCCAGGAGAAGAGTACGAAGATTTGCGCAAACAAATTACAGATATTTTGAAGGAAGTTAGGGGAGAAGATGGTAGGAAGCTTAACACTATTGTTTACATGAAAGAAGATGTATATTGTGGAGAAAAAATTGATGTAATGCCAGATCTGACTGCATATTTTGATAATCTCCACTATGGTGCCAATGAAGCAATTGGATACGACTCCATATACTCACTAGCAACTCTTAAGGGCCCAGATGATTCCAACCACGGGGAGTTTGGAATATTTATGATGCGCAATGAAAACGTAAGGAAGGGAGAAATCAAGAATATTAAACTTGAGGACATTGCACCAACGATCCTAGATATCTTCGGCGTGAAACCAAATATCAAATTTGACGGCAAAAGTTTACTGAGGTGATTTTTTGGCTTACTTCAC
>JAHKLH010000083.1 GCA_029856635.1 Candidatus Njordarchaeota archaeon | reverse complement strand
TGGTAGCAATTTTGGTAATTATCAGAAGTTTAAAACTAGAGGTGATAATTAGTATTTATGATTACGATATAAACTTAGTAGGATTTTTATTTTCGGATTTTCTAATCTTCGGAATAGTTTTCTGGGGACTATCAATTGATTATGCAAATAATCTTAATTTAACAAAAGCGGGACATTTTATCTTAATTGTTGGTCTAGTTACTGCTGTATCTGAATTATTTGAAGAAAAACTCCGGATTGCTATAGTAATTGATACTGTTCTACAGATAGCAGGGATCATAGTAATATTTTTCTTACTTATAAACCACATACGTAATTCATGGAGGGGAGTTCAATTAAAAGAGCTTCAAAGAATGCTCAAAATATATTTATTAAGCGTTATAATATTGGTCGCTTTTGGAATATTTTCATTAATTATTGATTCATTTAGGATAAAATCACTTCGATTTCTTGAAGATTTGTGGCTCCTTGGATTAGGAACATGCTTTCTTTCACAAGGAATTCTATTGGCACGATTTCCACTAGCAATCCTGTTGAATGCAGCAAAGCCTATTAGACTTATCATTGCTACGGTTGCTGGAGTACCAATTGCATCTTTTCGGTTTGGATATAGACGAAGCATATATATTGATTCCTCATTAATAAGTGCTGCTCTCGTAGGAGCATCCACAATTATAAAAGAAATTTCTGAAAGTAAAACATATATTAGGAGAATAGCACTTAACGATATCACAATTTTATTATCTAGATGTGGTAAAATCATTGGTTTTCTATTTGTTAAAAATCCATCACGAATACTACAAGAAAGCCTTGATTATGCTGTTGAATTAATAAATGCCAAATATTCGCACGCGATTATTAACATAGGAGGACTTATATCTGAAAAAAATCTCGTGGTTAAGATTAGAAAAGATTTGGAGAGAATCTTTCCATATATTCCTCTGATTCCAGAATAAGTTGCTCATTTACATTATTGAAATGAAATAATGAAAACAATAGCGGGGCCGGCGGGATTTGAACCCGCGACGACGTGGTCCGGAGCCACGCGTGCTATCCTGGCTACACAACGGCCCCATAAAATCATATAAAAAGGCTTTATCTAAAAGGTTTTTGTTAGATTAATCTCTGTGAATGATAAATGAAGAATAATTTTTATTTTAGGGATATTCTATGGAGATTACACAAGTTCTCCTTTTGGCGTCATCGTTGCTTATCACAGTAGTTATAATTCATTTTATTTTTTCAAAGATACTAACAAAAATCCACTTGAGCAAGCAAAGAGCAAAAATTGTATCTTCTGATGCATTATTCTCGTGGATCACTATCTTAATAATTGTTTCAAGTGTCTACTATGGGTTACTAGGAAAATTGGATCTTCTTGATTTAATATTCTTAAATGTGATATGCGCGATAGTTGCAATGTTCATTGCATATATAATTTCTTTAACATGACTTTCTAACTTTCTCCTTGACGAGATTAACTAGTAATTTAACGCGTTTTGGATCTACGGGGTTATCCGTGATTCCTTCAATCTTAAAGAAAGTACCAACAATAGCACCATCAGCATACCTAGCTAAATGTAGTGTTTTAGGATTAAAACCACTTCCAATTAAAACTGGTGATATTTTGGATTCTTTCAATTTTATTAGTGTTTTCTCGCTTGGTGCTTCTCCAGTTTTTCTTCCAGTTATTATAACCGCGGATGCTAAATCTCTTTCAAGTGCATCTTTGGCGACATCAACTACATCAGCAAAATATAAAGAAGCTCCGTGTTTAACCTTGATATCAGCAAATATTCCAATTTTTGCATTCAATTTTGATGCGTATCTTAGAAGTTCAGGGGCTATTGGATGTAAAATACCAGAATCAGAGATGATGAGTTCTACATAGGCATTTACTCTTATGAATTTCGCCTTACACACATAGGCGATGGAAAGTGCTTCAATTGCACTATTTCTCAAAAGATTAACTCCGACGGGAATGGATGCTTCCTTAATAATTTCATGCACAATAATCGCCATGGCAGCAATTGTTTCAGGCTCTTTTACACGAATTCTAAATGGCTTATCTCCATAATTCTCCACGATAATACCGTCAACTCCATTTTCTTCAAGAACTTTTGCATCTCTTAAAGCTCGATTAATAATATCATCAAAGTTTCCAGCATATAATGGTGCTCCAGGCAGTGGTGGAAGATGAACAACTCCAATTATTGGAAAATTCTTATCGAAAATTTCATTGAATGAGAGAATCTTCATACAAATCACGAATAATTCCCAAATAAAGATTAAACTAATGATTAGTAATTGTGAATGAATTCAGATGCAATTTTTACTGGAACAAGCACAATTTTAACAAGAATAATGGAACTACAATGCAATACATAATAATTAATGCTTTCTTATCATGCCATTGAACAAGACCACGTGGAAAGAATTCATCAATAATCGGCCACAAAAATCGAGGTCCATGATATCTATGAGTTAACATATCTACAAGGAGATGCAAACAAACAGCTTCAAATAGATACAAAAAGAATGAATTCCTTGTTATTATGTAAGTACCCATCAAAATGACTGGAAGCAGAAAAACGGAGTGTAATCTCATGCCCCAGATAAAAAGTCTGGTTTCCCGAAGTCCAGTTAATTTGAGATTATTCTTGATAAATGCAAAATAATAGAGTACGTCTGGCAATACCGATCCTAAAATAACTTCCCACTTAAAGCCAAAAATAGTTATTGCAAGCAGTATATGCAGGAAATCATCCATTATTAACACTATTCATAGCATTTTATTAAAAATCTAATAAATGTTGTAATACGATCTTCTTGAAGTATTTTAGTTCCTCACTTTGTAATTATGGTGAAATAAGAATTCTCAAAATCGAAGATTCATTGGCCCAGGTGACGTCCCTTTTGGGACGTTCCTCAAACTGCACATATAACAGGGCGCGTATTATTAAGATCTCGCAATTTTTGATGCATCTTTGTGCATAAATATTTTTCACAGTATTTCTATGCTATTTTATTGAATTAACATATGGATACACGAGGAGAGAGCTTTGAAGAAATTTGTTTATGTCTTCGATCTTGACGGCACTCTTATAAAAAACATGGCTTTTAAATATGCATATAGGAAGTTACCAACAGTACTTAAATTAGATATTAGCCCCGACGAATTTTCAGAAATGTTCATTAATACATATTATGAACTGGTGAAACAAGGAAGATTAAAGGAGGCATTTAATTGGGATTTCATTATAGAAAGTATTCTTAATAGATTTGGAAAGACATATTCAAAGGATTTATTTCTCGAATTAATGATTGATGGACTTAAGAAGAATCTCATAGAGGTACTAGATGAAGCACACGAAGTATTATCTTTAATTAAAAAAATGGGGCACTTAATTATTGTTTTTACTAATGGCTATAGAAAATATCAATTACCAGTTTTGCGACGAACAAGATTGATTGATTATGTTGACATTTTATTAACTGCTGATGATCTGGAAAAACTTAAACCGCATGCAGAGGCTTTTGAAAAAATCTTTGATATTGCCAAAGAATATGATAAATCACAAATGATATTTGTTGGAGATCATCCCTATTATGACATCTATGGTGCATTAAACGCTGGACTAGGGAAAATATTTTGGAGAACAAATTTCTACAGAAGTGGCGAATACACGGTTAAAGAAGTAGCAGATTACATTATAAAATACGCAAACGATCGATACGACTTGAGTTTAGACTTAACGCCCTTTTATAACAGGAAGATAATCATTATAAATAAGTTAACAGAATTACTGAATATGCGCATGTTAATGAGATTTGATGTTTAAATAAACTTGGAATTATTTATAATGTATTCTCAAACTAATCATAATCAACTTCTTGTGAAATCAAAATACGCATTGCTGGGAAATAGGAATTTAGTTTTTGTAAAAATAGATAAAAAAATCTATGGTTAGGAATCTTTAAATTATGATTTAGTTTTTTGCTTGGGTTTTTCCGTTACTTTTCCAATATATTTGAAAATCCATGTTAGTAGTGTTCCTAAAAGAATTAGGCCACCATAAGCACTTAAATTAATTCCCAAGTTCACGCTACTTCCATTGGCATATATAATTAAATTTGATATCCAAAGGAACCAACAAATCTCGTACACCATTATTATGAAGTACCTTGTACTTAATATTGCACCGTCTATTATGCGATCCTTTATTTCAATTAATGACAAAATTGCGATTATTATGCTCATTGCTATAAGTCCAATGATATTTGCTGGTACTATTACTCGCACAAGTGTATCTTGTATAGTTAGTCCTTTTTCTAGTTGCTGTATTAGTAATACTGGAAAAACGCCATAAGACAAAATGGAAACGATTGCAGAAACTATTTTACGTAAACTTTTGATTTTACTCATTTTCATTCACCTGCTGGGCGAGTTATTTCAAGGTCATATGATATCCATGTAATGTACTTCATCAGATTAAGCCTTAGTTTTACTCTATACTCAGTTATCAGATTAGCGATATCTTGAGTTATTCTGAGCCGTAATTCTATTGTCTTACTTTGACCTGGTCTTATTAGCTCCCCAGTTGAGTTTTCTACAAGTATATTTGATGCTGAATCGAGCAATGAGAGTTTTAAATAAATTTTTGCATCAAAAAGAATGCCCCTATGAGTAACATTTAAGACTATAACTCCAACAGCATAATCTGCGTGTGTTTCTGTATAGGAATTATAGCTAATAGAAATTGATGCGGAATCATATGTTATAGCAAACGTAAATACAGATGTGGCAATCCACACTATTGTTGATAAAACCCAAAAAACTTTTGATATGTTCATCATAATAACCCATACTAGATTTTGAGTAAGGATTAAAAAATTTATTAAGTTTAGCTATAAGTAACATTCCAATAAAATTCGGTCGTTGACTCAATTTGGATCTATGGAGATAAATATGCAAAAAAATTACGGAATTCATTAATGGAATCTCAATTTTAGGAAAAATGCAGATTTTTATGGTTTTTTCTGTATGTAATAATTTCAATGATTTTCTTAAAAGAACTACTTTATTCCAATCTAATGATAGCTTTCTTCATGGAGTATCTTCTCTTAATGTTTCCATTGCTGGCTTTTATATATAATGCAAATGTAATTCGAACATTGTTTCAAGATGAATTGATTAATCTAGCATTAAAGATTTACCTAGCATCATTTTTCGGCTTTGTTGCATTAATACCATTACTATCGTTGATTTTTCACAGCGGATTACAATATATGTTCTTAGTTATTCTTATTGTTCTGTTTATTTTAATCCCCACACATTTATCAATTCTTTTGATTTCATTTACCTCTCTAAAAGTGACACAAGAAAACGAAGATAGAATATTATCACTCGGGTTTCGGGTTCTGATAATTACATTTGCAATAATGATTTGCATTATAACTCTAACACCACTTCTAACTCTATTAATGGAGTATTTCCAAGCATCAATTAAATTTCTGAATATGCTTGCTTTCTTATGTCTTCTAATGTACTCACTAACTTTTTTCTCTGTTGGTATTGGACTAATTCTTTTTGCAAAGAATTTATTAAATTTCATTAATACTAAGCGGAAATTATTAATTGAAATTAAAAACTCATTACCTAAAAGAGTCACTAAAAATTTAGCAGTAGAATTTGGAAAGAAATATAATTTGTCTCCTTTACTAATTACTATTCTTGGAAAATATGAAATATAGCAATATTGACACTTAATTTGCAAAAATCATAAATATACTTCTATAATATACTTCTATAGAGAATATTATATGGAGCGAATTAGGAATAAAAATGAAGAAAACCGCAGTGTTTGAGTTACGCTTACATGACGGAAAAGCACCACCATGGTTAATTTCACGAATGCGAAAATTGGCAAGGCCTATCTTTGAAATCATCATATTAGAATATGGACAAAAAGAATTATTGAAACGATTAGCTGATCCACTTTGGTTTCAAGCGTTAAGTTATGTTTTAGGATATGATTGGGATTCCTCCGGTGTAACAACAGTAACTACTGGTGTATTGCGTGAGGTATTGTCTCCAGATTTAGGAATTATGATGGCTGGTGGTAAGGGAAAAAGAAGTCTTGAAGCCCCAAATGATATTATTAAAATTGGTGAAGAATTTGGTTTTTCTGAAAGCAAGATTAATGAATTAGTTAGAGCAAGTAGATTAGTTGCGAAAGTGGATAATGCTGTTTTACAGGATGAGCATCAGATATATCATCACGCTTTCTTTGTTGACAAAGATGGTGACTGGACCGTTATTCAGCAGGGGATGTGTCCGCGACTTAAAACAGCGCGAAGATATCATTGGACATCATTGAATCTAAAGAGCTTTGTCATAGATCCACATGAAATCATTGGTGAAATAAAATTGCCCTTTGCCCTAAATATGGCATCAAAAGAATCAATTGAAGCACAGAAAGTTTCTGTGGATTTAGTTAAGGAGGGAGTATCAAGAATAAAGCGGGATTATAGTAATCTATTAAGAATGGCAAGACGTGAGACAATTTTAGATGCTTTCCTTGAGGGAAAGAAAATAGAAATTAAGCCAACACCAGAAGTAATTGTAAAAATTCTTCCAGTAAGAGTTAATTGGAATGCTTTGAAGAAAGCATATGAAATTCAACCTAAAACCTATGAAGAATTAGTGGAAATACGAGGAATTGGTCCAGGAACAATAAGAGCATTAGCATTGGTTGCGGAACTTATATATGAAGCTGAAGTTTCATGGAAAGATCCATTGAGATATACTTTTGCACATGGTGGAAAAGATAGAATTCCATACCCTGTTAATGTAAAACGAATGGAAAAAGTTGCAGAATTCTTAGAAGATGTGATCGAAGAGATCAAACTCGGCAAAAAAGAAAAGCAAGAAATGCTAAAACGTCTTTCCAAATTAGTTTCTCGCGTGTATAAGTAAAAGTTTAGAATTTCTTATTTCTCATTATGATCTTCTTCGTTAATCACAAAATGAAATAATGTAATCAGGATTTAATATAAAATACATC
>JAHKLH010000082.1 GCA_029856635.1 Candidatus Njordarchaeota archaeon | reverse complement strand
ATATATAAGCATATCTATTCTTAAGAATTACTTAGTAATGACTATATAATTGTGTAATAATTGCACTCATGTTAATCCTTTTTGCACTTTCCTTATAAGCCTTAGTTTTTTGTGTTGCTTTGTCGCTAACTTGATTATAAATTCTAATATTTTTGAAGCCATGCAATTAATTTAATAACAAAACAGATAAAAATGCATCAAGTTATAATAAGTGCAAAAGTGTCCATAAGAGTAAGGCGATTGATAATTTTATTCAGAAACATATGATTGAATTTTATTTGTTATTTTATACATCTAGAGAACAGAGATAAGCATATTCTATGATGATGGTAATTATGATACACAAACAAAATAGATAAAAGTAATTATCTATATGATTGAAGCACGTCACTGAATGAGAATCATTTAATTAGTACATTTGATTTATATATTCTTTCTGATTTTTGGTCTTAATATTATTTATGGTGTTTTATTATATAGTGTTTCTGAAGGGGGTGAAATTGTGTTTAGGAGTTCCAGGAGTTGTTGTTGAAGTCAAAGGGGATGTAGCTATTGTGGATTTCGGAGGAATTAAGAGAGAAGTTGATGCACTGCTTGTCCCGGATGTTAAACCAGGAGATTATGTAATAGTTCATGCTGGTGCTATCATAGAAAGAATTGATAAGGAGACTTTCGAAGAAATGGTTAAATATTTACAGGAGTTGGCTAAATATCAAGTTGAAGTAAAAGTTTAACGCGTTTTAACTCATATATAGGAAGTATTAGGAAAAACATAAATTTAACTACTTTTACTTTTTGATGAGGTGATATAATGCCTTTATGTCTCATTTTGGCAGGTCCTCCTGGTGCTGGCAAAGGAACGCAAGCTAGCAGAATTGCCGAGAAATTTAAAATGCCAATTATATCAACTGGCGCATTAATAAGAGCATGTATTAAAGAGGAATCCGAAGAAGAAAGAAGGCAACTAATTAAAATCCTTGGCGAAAATTACAGAGAACGATTGTTAGAAATAATTGGAAAAGAGCTTGTAGACAAAATAAAAGAATTACACGACAAAGGTGTACTGCTTCCCGACGAAATAATACTAAACCTAGTAAAAAAGGTTTTATCCAGTATTGACATCTCACGTGGTGTGATTCTTGATGGCGTTCCTAGAACAATAGAGCAAGCTAAGGGTATTGAAAAAATCATTAATGAAATTGGAAACTTACGAATGTTAGTTATCGAACTTGTTGTTCCTAAAAAGGAATGTCGACGGAGAATATTAGTAGTTAGAAAACAAGAGCATCCGGAGCGAGCTGATCAAGAAGTGAGCGTTTTTGAAAGACGTTGGAAAGAATATGAAACAAAGACGAAACCAATGATTGAGTATCTAAGAGAAAGAGGCTATGTAATATCTGTTGGGGGTCATGCGTCAAAGGACGAGGTGACAAATCGTATTTTTCAAGTTATTGAAAAAGAGTTTTCAAAATAAACATTATTACATCTGATGAAGGTAAATGCACGAGGTAAGCATAGCACAAATGTTACTTGAAACAGTCTTAAAAAATGCTTCTGGAAAGATTATTGAAATTGAATTAGAAATTGGAGAACTTCGAATGATTAACGCTGACGCCTTAAAATTTGCTTTTTCTGTATTATCCAAAGGAACAAGAGCAGAAAAAGCAAAGATTATAATTAAGCGAAAGAGGCCAAAATTTAAGTGCTTAAATTGTGGCTATGTTTGGTCGCCAATACTAGAAAACTTGAGCGAAGATCAAAAAACATTAATGCATTTCGGTGCACTGGCTTATTCTCTTGTATTGAAATGTCCAAAATGCGAATCAAACGATTTTGAAATAATCGAAGGAGATGAGATTGTCATAACTAAAATAAAGTTCATTGAGAATGATTAACATTTTTCTTTTTCTAATTTTCCTATTTCCCGACCAATCCATATGTAATGCTCTGGACGTAATCCTTGTAAATATCTCGCAATCATATGCTCTAAATTATCCCCAGATGAACATTCGAATACTTGCACAATCCTATTATCTGGCGAATAATGCTCTGCAATGATCTTATTATTCTTTTTAAAAATAGTAATGTATCCCAGTTGGTCATGGGTAAATTTCCACTTCTCGTCTCTTATTACTTGATTCAATTGTAGCATGCTAAGCGTATCTTCATAAATATGTGCAGAGATACTATGAATAACTATATGCCCACTATTTACCCCAAGTTCTTTACAAACTTTTTCATGTAATTTAGCAATACCATATAAATTGAATGGATAAGCATTTAGCACATCGTGACTACGAAAAATAACAGTAGTAAAAAGTTTATTATCACGAACGAGAAATTGAACATAACACATACATGGTGGTGATAATATTTTTGTATCTGTTGATGGATTCCATAATACTAATACGGCTCTTCTAGTTCCTGGAGAGTTTTTTAATTTCTTAATAACGTCCTCAAAGTGCGCATAAACTAGTAAGCGTTCTCCATAAGTATATTCACCACCTCTTTTTAGAGGATTAAAAAAGCTTTCTCTGAAATACTTTTCCAACTCCTCACGTGGAATATGCGGAAAGATCATTGGTTTCGGATCCTCTATTATAACGACCATATTGAGAATTTCTCGAGTGGGCCCGCGTTCTGAAATATGTTTAAATCCATAAAGAGCCACATGTCTGGTAGCTAATTTCCATGCATCTACGATATTCTTTGCTCTTATCAGTACTCCATTAACAACACTGGGGAAAGGCTGTAATTCAAATTTCTCAATATGCTCAAGAACGATTTTTTCATTAACATCACCAACAATCTCTCTGAGAATTTTCATAATTTCATTTGGCTCTTTTCCAAAACAATCAATGAGTTTTATTTTTTGCCTAAATTTCTCGATTTCTCTTTTTGATAAGTTTTTGAGAACAGGATTGAATCCCCTTGCACCTATTATTCTCATTTCATTATCAACTCCATTCTCAAAAAGTGCTTTTAACGCCTGATACGGATAAAAATACGGTACGTCCTTATCACCAGTGACCACTAAGTATTTTATTGTACCCGTGCGGAGTACATTTCGTATAATTTTCTCGATTCCAACATTAGGAGTAAACAATTTCCCCTTAATTCCATACAGTGTTTTAGGTAGGTCTATTTCATAATCACCAATTTCAACAACAGCTACATATGGATTGTGTCCTATGGAATAGTTTCCTCTTTCGAGTTTCCATATAATCATTTAATATCCCTATGAATCCAAAAGATTACCAATTTTAGAAGATACAGCCTTTTATATTTCTTGAGAACTATAAAAAAAATATATATATAACATAATTACAATCACAAACGAAAAATATCTCGTGATAATAAAGATGTGCTAAAAGAGAATTATTTAACTATGTTAATTCTAATTCTGTTTTAATTGCTGTCATTAAGAATTCTTTCCTTGGAGGCGCCTCATATTTGTACACTCCTCTTTTAATCATCTTAATAATTTTGATAATTTCCTTGACCTCTGGCGGTAATCGCCACCATGCGATGAATTTCATTATTCCTATACCAGACAAAACTAAAACTATTCCAACTAAACTCCAGAAGTAAATCTTAGGTACTGGTCCAATACCTGGAATTCTTTCGTGGCCAGATATAAAATCAACATTGACTACAGCTCCAAGATAATCACTCCTCACGCCATTAACGTATATGGTTGGAGATACAGCGAGTTCCCAAGCGCCTTGGTATTTTCCTCGTATGATTGTATTTATCTGAATCCCTAATCTATATGTTCCCGGCTCTACGCGATCCCATGAGATTGATATTTCATATACTCCCGGAGAAACTAGAACTGTCTCATTTATCCAACCAATTAGTTCTCCATCAAGAAGCACTTCGCCGGTGATGTCTACTGGTATGTTAGTGGATATTTCAAAAACATGAATAAGCAATTTGCTTGATGCTTTTCCGTAGTCAAATGGTGATATGCTCTTCCAGATCATTGTTGATGTTTCTATTTCAACCTTTACTTTAATTTTCTCTACGATGATTAATAAACGTTCTGGAGGAATATCGTAATGTTCTTTTCTGAACTCAAGATATAAAGTATAATTAGTTCCTGCACTTAGTAAACCGCCTTTTACGATAATCATGTATTTTCCATTACCAAGTTCGGTCACATAGACGGATCCCTCTGGTATGGTGTCCACCATTGTAATTTCTACATTACTCACGCCTTTTCCGTAGGTATCTATAATTGTCAATGATACATTTGCATCATCTCCCCAAGTCATCTTTAGCTTTGTTGTAGATAACACGGCCGTTGCTGGTATGGGCTCAACAGTAACGTATGCTGAACATGTTTGAGTTTGATAAAATTGTTTCTTGAATATTACTTTTATCTCGTAGGTTATTCCATCATTAAGTAATGATGTATTCACACAGAGAATGTAAACGCCATCGACTTCGGTTACTATAATTGCATCCTTGGGAACAGATACATTAATTCCTTCAATTAGTACTATTACTTCCATACTTGCTCCTGAGATTCTACTATAGTCTCTTAGTGCTCTCCAATTAATACTTATGTTTGTTGTTTCGCCCCAATATAGTGTTACATTGCTTGGATTAGCATTAGTTACTGTTGATATTGGATTTACTGTTAATGATATTATTGCTTCTGATGTTTCAAAGTATTTCTTCGTAAAGATTACCTTAAGAGTATATGCTCCCAATCTTGGATTAGAAGAATTTATAAATGAGCTTGTGTTCAAGTTAAGTAGATATATTCCAGTTTTAATCTCAACTAATTTTGCGATATATATAATTGTATTATTCATCAGTATCTTAACAATTGCATCAGCGTTTGCAAGTGCAATTTCAATTCCGTTCTTGTAATACCATAGTTTATAAGTAATTGTTATGTTCTCGCCATATTCTAGCTCAACTGGAATTTCCCTTGGACTACAATATGTCGAGATTTTCTTAATAGTCCATGTTACTACTATTGTTTGATTCTCATAAAATTTTTTCCCAAGGTATATGTAAATAGTATACGTTCCAAAAACATAGTTTGTATTATTGACGATCATACTGCTATTGAGGTACAATTGATAGACACCGCCGCCAATTTCTGAGAGCTTTCCTTTGTAGATTATCTTATCACCATATTTTACAACGAATGTTGCATTAGCGTTAGTGATTCTTCCACGTTCCATACTATAAGTGACATTCACACTTATTGGGAATCCCCATTCAGTAGTAATTATTGTCGTTGTTGCGTTAGCACTTGTGGGTGCTGGTTTCACTATTATATAAACATTCTTGTAAGCAGTTTCGCAATGCACTTTACTAGCACTAATACTAATAATAAATGAGCCCGTTTTTATACTTTCTGTGTCGATTGTGACTGACCAAGCATTATTACCAATGTATGTTCCATTTCCAGAAAGAACAGCACCAACTCCAGTCTTGTAAATAGTATACATGACATGTGCATCTGTAATGTATGCATCCAAGTCTTCATCATAGATTTGGAACCTTATTTCAATGTTTTCCAGATAATTAATCTCTGATGGTGCGCTGATAATCTCAATAGATGCTTTATGAAGTCTGAGTTCAAATAGTATTTTCGCTGATGCTGTTTGATAATTCCTCAAGCTTAGGGTAACGTTTACTATATAATCACCCTCAACTATGTTTTGCAAACTAATATTGAAGAAATATGTATTATTCTCAAATGTGTAAATTTCATAAGTTTTAACTACTTGCCCGCTTGTTAAGTTAATAAGCTCTGCTGTTCCATTAGCATTAGAAATGGCTTCCCCGGTTAGTTCATCAATATACTTAACACCTAATATGTAGTAAGGCTTCCATGGAACATTCACCTTTGGAGGATATTCTAAGTTAGTTGGTCTGTTTTCAATTGTGAAATAGTATGTTCTTTCAATCCTGGTATAATTTCCTTTTTCAGCGATTACATCAAAAGTGTACAAACCAACATCAAATGTTATATGATCAAAAGCAAGACAGTATTTTCCTTTATCAATACTTTCAATATTCGGATAAATCTTCGTTGTTCCATTTAGAAGATGTATTCTTATTGTAACATTAGCACCAGAAACTGGTGTTGTTCCATAAGCATAGCAAGAAACAACAATTTCAAGTCGTTCATTCCAATAGACACTAGATGGATTGATAGTGGTTTCAATACTAAGCGGAATTTTCTTGATAGTAAGACTTACATATACCGGTGTTGGATCCACATAGTCTCCAGTAGGATTTATCTGTGTAACATGAGCAGATATTTTTGCCGTATAAGTACATCCTGCTATAAGAATAGACGCATTAAATTCGAAAGTAACTGTTCCTTGTCCAGATTTTGTCTCTTGATATACAGTTCCTAGATCTGGATTTTCAACAGTTAATGTAAAATCTCCTTGAAGTGAAGCACCATCGGTCTTATTATACAATTTGACACTAATTGTAATATTTTCATTCCAATATTTCTCAATAATTATTGGTGTCTGATAAAGCTCAAGTACTGTTGCAATCATATTTGTTGCGTTTAAATCTAATAACCAAATCTTAGTTACATGGGAATATGTAAAAACATAACTATTTACCTTACTTGCACTTAGACTACCATTTATAGATATGTTGAAGTAATCTTGAGAAGTAATCTTGTGCAATGTAAGATTATACGATCCAGGCGATAAGTAACAAAGCAAGATTCCACTTTCATTAGTTAAACCAACGTAAGTTTTGGTTCCGGTGGATAAATGTATTTCAGCAGCAGACAAGTATGTTGCATTATATTTGTCATATACATAGATGGTTAATCTTGCTATGTCTAGCTTTGTTACTGTTGTATTTTCTAATTGCTCATATGGATATTCATAATTTGCTTCCGTTTCTATGCTATATGTGTAATTAACTCCCTCAGACACTGTTATGTTTAAATTATACGTACTGCGAATTATATCGAATGTAGCAATACCACTTGCATTAGTTAATTTGGAATAGACTATTGATCCACTTATTGGATCTTTTAGGGAAACATTCGCATTTGGAATTTCCTTATTATCAATGT
>JAHKLH010000081.1 GCA_029856635.1 Candidatus Njordarchaeota archaeon | reverse complement strand
CCGATGGGCATTAATTTGCTTGAATATAATGGCCCTATCGAAAGTGAATTATGTATTATGTGTTTGGCATGCATGGAAGTATGTCCGGTACCTGGTGCCTTAAAGGTTAAGTTAAATAAGTGAGTTTGATGAGTATAGATGAGAAGATAAAAAGTATCGTAGAGCGCTGGAAGAAAAGGGATTCACGTATTGTAAACATAATTGTTTTAAACGAATCTGGAGAACCGATCTACAGCGGTAATTTAATTTCAGAAGTAGCGCTTTTAACTGGATCTTTTGCTAGGGAACTATATGAGAAAGCAAACGAAGTATTTAAGGAGCTAAATATCACGCCAGAGATTATTGAGCTTGACTACACTAATTTTTCTTTGGTCATTCGGAAGAAGAACAAAATATTCTTAGTGCTTGTTATGAAAAGATGATTTAGTTAAAGAAGAAAATGAAATACGGCCACGCGATCAATTTCTACAAAAATATCCTTTTCTTCAATTATCCTTGCTTTTACAATCTCTGGTGGCATTATTTTGAAGAAGTCTTCAATCTTATTCAAACCAAGATTACACATAACCTTGGTCACATCCAAATCGGTAATGAGACAACCAAACTGGCTCCAAATTAGCCATGCATATACACGATGTCCCAGCAAACACCACGAAAACAAGATAAAAGGTCAAAAACGTATAGTGCATCACAAAACTTTTTTCCGTATTGAGCAAAAATAACCGCCGATTTAGTGATAGACCATTGGAAGCATCAGAAGTACTTGAGAAAATAGAAAAAAGTTTTGCAATGCACTATAAAGTAAGTAATTAAAGCATAACAACGCATGAACACATGTTTCCAAGAATAATTAAAAAAACAAAAAATTCCTAAGCTTCCATTATGAAAAAAGACTAATGCTTAACGTAAATCTGATTCAAGACTATTCCAAAGAGATTAGAGAGAAGAGAACTAGCAACATAAGAACCAATCATGTAAGCAAGATGACCAATTGGCCCACCAGAAGCGAGGACATCGGCAATCAAGAACCAAACGACTTCGATTAGTTTTGGAAGAATCCAGTTCCATGGCCATGATAAGTTTGAAAACGGATCATAAGTAATCTCGCTGGACTGAGGAACTAATTCTGGTAATCCAATAAACTCATTAAACTTATTAATAATGTCAACAAGCGAGTCAAATAGTGCCACAAAAGTCGCCCCGAAAATCATCCCCCTGAAGAATCCAGATTCTGCTTCAGAAACATCAATACCGAGTTGCTCGGCACCATCAAAAACATCCTCCAATTCTCCCAACGACCAACCCATTGCCTGGAACATCATCGCAATCGGAATTGGCTTAGTAATCCACAACCACGCGTCTTCATCAGCCCAAGTCTTCCAAAATCTCCATGACAAGTATCCGCATGCCGTGACTGCCATTCCAGTCATTAGTCCGCCTTTTAAACCTTGGTCAAACGCTGCGATCCTATATAGGATAAACATGAGAATCAATGTCAGCAGAAGCCAGACGAGTCCACTCCAGTCAAATGATGTGAACAAGAATGTTAGAACTTCTGGGAAGTATTGGATTAAGACTTGTGATATTAATACGCCTAATGCCGCAAAGATCTGAACAACAAAACCTAATATCAGTTGTTGCTTCCAATTCATTTTCTCATTATTATCATTCTTATCCCGCTTTCCTAGGATCTTATTAATGAATCTCTTGATTCTGAGACGTATTGACTCCATAATTCTCTGTTCAATGTTCAAAATCTTGTTGAATAATACGTTTAATCCAAGCTTCTCCTTGAGCTTCTGAATAATCTTCACTCCAACGAATACTCCAAGCACTCCAAATAACATACACGGACCTACTGCAAACAATCCTATGCTAGAACCAATGTTCATCGCATTAACTGCTGCATTTAAGTATGCGAATGCTTTTGTCTTAAAACCGAGGTTGATTAAATGGAAAAGCACCTGCTGTACTCTGCTTCCTCTCAACTCTTTTGCAACATCGTTAAGGATTTCGCTCATTACCGTGGGCAATCTTGTTCCTTTCTCAATTTTCTTCTTCGCTTTCTTAAGTTCCTTTTTAATAAAACTACTACTCAAACCGTACATTGATTGTAGCATTAGCAATGTCCTTTTAATGCTCAACTCCATTGCCAGCTTCTTTCCTTTCTCACCACCGTGAGTATTCATTACGATTACTGCTGAAATTAAGTTTACTGTTAAGCCAGTTAGTCCAAGCTCTCTGCTTAGTTCAAAGTAATTCTCACCTATTTCATTTCTTAAATTCATTGCGATTTTTCGAACACTCATCAAATCTTCCATGAACTTGCTTATCTTCTCCTTGACAACATCTATGCTAACTCCAGAATTCAATGCATTTACTATTTCATCTGCGTCCTTAATCAGTTGTTCAACACCTAGCTTAATTTGTGCTGTCTTCTGATTGTTTATCTTTGCAAGCGTATCCTCTACTCCCTTCAGTACTGCTCTGAAAACTTTTAGCCAAGTTTCAATTCTCTGCCTTCCTTGATTATTAATCATCTCCTCAACGCATAACGAAAGAATTTCTGCAAATATTCCCTCCAGAGCAAGATCAAAATCAACACTCATTAAATTTGTAATCATCTCATCAACTTCGATTGTATCCTTGATTTCGTTTACAAGCTCGTTCACTTTATTGGTTGCATCTTGAACATCACTCATCACACTATTTGCATCCTTTTCGAATTTACTTAGTGCCTCCTTTATTGACTCCTCAAAGATAGAATTACTATTCTTAAGCCAATTGCTTATAGCTTCCTTTGCTTTATTCTTCCTATTAATAATCCATGGTGATCTGCGTGTTTTATATGCTGCTATTAGTCCGTAAATTCCAGTAATTAGCTCCTTAAATGCTTCCTTGTTTAATAGAATCTTATAGAATTCTCTTGCTAGTGCATCCCTATTTATTCCAAGCGAACTCGATATTTCGTCAAGCAGTGAGTTGATTACTTCGAATATCTTCTTAAGCTTGTACAGCATAATATTATGAATTACATCATAAAGGAGATGTCCGGAGAATATTGTTATCATTGGAATTATTGCGAAATCAGTTCTTAGTAAACCTGCTAACTGCTTTTTCATTAATTCGTAGTAAAATTCCGCTTTATAATCAATGTTAAATTCGAAAGTGAAATGTAACTTCCAGTTCGTTCGCACTATTCTCGCAAGAACTTGCATAAATTTTCTTAGAATATTCGTAGTACTAGATTTAGCTTTTTTGATGCATTCTATTAGATCTTTTTTCAACTCCTTGTAATTTAATTCGAGATTCTCCAGAGTCTCATCGCTTATTTCTAATTTCCTAAGCTTATCACTCACATCATTCCCTAGAACTTTAGCCAATGATAGATCCTTATACGATACTAATTTAAGCCTCAAATTATCAAAATCAACTTTCCAACTTGAAGATCCAATTCTCTGGCTTCCATATCCAATTAGCTTGTTTGAACCCATCCTGTAGAAAGTCGCCAATTCGGGTTTTCCAGATTTCGGCACTTTCACAAATTCAAGGAGCTTGAAAAGCGAATAAACCCCAAATTCAACAGTATGGATCACTGCATCCTTACCAATGTAAGATCGCTTGCATCGTCCACCAAGTGTTTCTTGACCCGCAGCTACTATTAGGAGACAAGCATGTAGGATTGAAAGCAGGCTTAATTCAACGTCAACACTAATCTTATATATTCTTTGCACAGTTTTTTGTTCATACGCATCTTTAAGGTGGATTTTCGTGTTAATTAATTCGCTTAGCTTGATTATTGTTTCAAATAAGATGTTTTTGGCTTCTTCGAATTTCGAAGGACTTATTGAAGCGAGACTGTTTAGTGATTTTAAGGCGGAGTCAATATTAATGCTGATTCCGAGTGAATTAAAGAAGTTTCTTAAGTCAATTAGCATGTTAATCATTTTGCCCGCAACTTCCTTTGCCTCTCCAAGTAGTACTTTTCTTTCCTTGTCTTCTCCAACTCTTGTGAATTGCTTGAATATCACCATTAAATCATTTATGTTAATTAGCAACTTGCCGAATTCAATAATATGCTCAGCGATCGTCTTCCCGCCGATGATTTGTTCGAGCAATCCCAAGCCATGATTAGTAATTTCCAGAAACAGTTTAGCGTGATACTTTGGTCTCTTTATTATCCCCCCTTGCTGTCCTTTCTCAAGCCTGATTCCAAGGAAAACTAGGAACGAAATTAATGATCTGAAAACATTATTAAGCAGATTCAAATCACCAGCAATAATCAAGGGCCCAACTCCCTGAAGCTCGTTTGTCTGATATGTTGCGAAATTCATTACTATGCTGCTGAGAAACATTGGATTATTGATGGTCGGGGCCATCTCCTGGAAGGTAATCAAGATTAAATTACCAAGCTTGTTAACGGAAAGTGGCAGAAACATTGATTCGAGGAACTGAATAACCTCATCAATATCCTTAAGTTTGAGCTCCTTATAGCTCTCACCATTAATCAAGAGCAGTCTGGTTTTTACAAAATCATTATGAATCATACTTTTATATAATGGGTGTCTTTCTTGCTCCTGGTTTTGACCTTGCTGGTTTTGTCCCTGATTCGGATTACTTTGATCCTTACCGCATTCTTGAAGAATCCTATTATAATCATTAATAATACCAGTAACTTCGTCACCAGTTAATAACATCGCATTAACAATAGTCTTCAACTGCTCAAAACTTATTTTCCCTAGGAATCTAGCGAGTTTTTCTCCGAGGGAAATAACCCTAGCAAAATACTGCTTAACAACATTAATAAGCGAATCAAGATTATCAATGTCATGATTTTCAAAAGCATACTGAATACCCATTTCTGTCAAGGATATGAATAGCCAAGCGTAGCTCCAAGCAACATCCTTATTTTCTTTCTTTTCTTTTGGAATTCCATTTTGAATAACCTTAAGATTTAACCAAGATTTTCGACTTATCTGCAGAAGTTGACGCAGACCATTGTACAAGTCCGCATATGTTTTTTGATTATCGTAGATTTTCACAATAACTTCGGAGATAGCTTGAATAATATCCTCATATGAAATTCCTTCACGAGTACTACCAACCATGAGATGCAACATGCTTTCAATTATATCCAAAAGTTCCCAGGCACTTTGATTCGGGTCATTTGGATTCTTATTCAGAGTAAGGAGTCCCATTTTTCTCATAACGACGAGTGCAATTAAGAAATCAGCAATCTCTCTTAAAGCATCCCTGTTTCCATTCTTGTAGCTTGAGATGAGTTTTCCCAAGTTTTCCTCTCTGAAACTCCGTCGATGAGACCAAACAATCTCGGAGTACTGATTTAGGTCAAAGTTGCTTGGTAGTGATAATTTAACGTAAATCTTTATTTTCTGCTTATCAACCTTAAGCTCAATTCCGAAATTTGTGAAGTCAAATTCGTTTAACGTTTCAAACACAATTGAATATCGAAGTGCATCTTTCACTAGTTGAATTATTATTAGAATGCATCCAGCAAATATGTTACCATAATAAAGTAGTCTTGGAACAATGATTCTACGACCAACATGAATTACTATTCCACTTCGAGACATTACCGCAACAAATTTGTCCCCATGCTTGATAATGTCTGCCAAAGCCATTGCCCCCTCAACACTATTCACATCAGCATCCTTGAACGGAATTTTTGCTAAGAAATGTCTTCCTCTTTCAAATAGTGCTTGCAAGCCAATTGTTCTAAAATACGTGCATTCTAGCAGCGCATCAATAATCTTATTAGCATCCCTAGTGGTGTCCAGTTTCCCCGCTAAATCACATAGTTCACATTCATTTCCAATTGAAGGAACACGATTGTTGGAAATTTCCGGGAATAGATCTATTAAGTGATAAATTGCAGTTAATTTAAGAACTGCTTCAACCCTATCTTCAACATCCTGTGTTACCATTAATGATGAGAAAATTTGAGTGTTCACACATAATCTTTGCGAAATCTTGTTTATCAATTTATTCACAATATCTTGGAACAAATTAACATCACTAACAATGCTTTCAAGGATGTCGACCACCATCATGTTCTTAGAACCAACAATCCGCGCGACATCCCTCGATACTTCTGATTGCCCAGTATGCATTGATATTGCGAAATCGAGCACCGCTGTTAGTCGCATCACCGCATTCATCAGATCGCTGTATTCGTTTTGACTGATTATCTTATTAATCTCACTAAACAGAAGCTTATTGAAAACATTACTAATTCCAATGAATAATTTTCTCAAGTCGCTTTTATCAAATGAAATAAGATTCATTATTCTCTCAAGAACACTCCTGAAATCATTTATGTTCCCCACGCTATTCAGGGTAGACTTTATTGAATTAATCTCATTTTGAATGTTACTAATTTTGCTTCTAAGCATATTCCTCTTCGCGTTAATATTATTTGAGAAGATTCCAAGCTCGTTGCAGATGTAATCAAAAATGCACTTATCATCCTTGTTCCCAGGATTACCCCACCAGCTCGGATCATTAATGTGATTCTTCAGCATTTCCAAGAACGAATTAAGGGAATTAAGGAGACCAACAAGAATATCCTTCAAACCACTATTAAAAACTTTCCAAAGCTCATTAATAACGCGATCAGACGAGCGAAGAATGTAATTAATCAGTCCTGGAATAACGAAAATCAGATTACCACCATTAAGGCGGACAGTATCACCAATAACGTATGCCTCAGAACCATAAAGCCAAAAGATGTTATCCGGATCAATCCCAAATGCTGTGGCAAGAATCTTTGCCAGCAGTAAGAGTGTCTGCCTATCAGCACTAGCCTCAAACGACTTGGCTTTTGTTCTTCTGTGACGGTGAATTACGGATGCAAGTTGAGCAAAGAATGATGCTAATGTAGTGTATTTCCCTAGTTGTAGCAATATGTCCGTGATAATATCGTTCACTCCGACTCGCATGTAGGTGTCGTTTTCAAGATCGAGATCATTTTTAGTCTTCTCTGAAGATCCGCTTTTCGTGATTCCTAAAGTCTCATTGCTTTCCCCAACCGGTAAATCAATGAGAGTTTTCCTAACAATGTCTGG
>JAHKLH010000080.1 GCA_029856635.1 Candidatus Njordarchaeota archaeon | reverse complement strand
CTTATATATTTTTTAGACAAACATGGTGTAATAATGAAAAAAATAATTTCATTAAGTATAATAATTGTTATAATTTTTCAGTCAATATTAGTCGTAAATAATGTAAAAGTAATTAAAAGCAAAGGCGAAAATATTCAAGAAGAACTTCATAAATTAACTAATAGAGCAATCATTACTACAAATCACGGACAATCTCTTTCTCGCGAAACACTTAAAAAATTACAACTTAAACCAAGTACAGAAAAACCTGAAGAATATACTTATGTTCGATCATTGAGTACATGGTGGAATGATTCGTGGGAGTATCGAATAAATGTTACAATTACCGAGCCTAAGATTGCTGATCGTTTTGATTGGCCTGTTGATATATATGTTAAATTCAATCCGCCTGCCTTTAAATATTCTGTGCGTGTGATTGAAGTCGGGGTAACGTTAACAGAAATTCCCTATCAGTTATGGAATATAACTTACTACAACAGTTCCCATATTAGTGCAGCAACAGTTACTTTCCTCGTTGACATACCTATGGGAGGTATTAAGAAGTACCAAATTTACTGGAGTGTTGATTATGTTGATCCCCCAGCTTACAACAAGAAAGTAATGGTTATAGAAGAATCAGTACCAGAGGGCACTGCATACATCATAGAAAGCACTACAACTGGTTTTAAGGTAAAGTTTTATCCAACAAATGGTGGACGTGCAATGAACATTTCATTACCCAATGGTGAAACAATAGGTCACAATTGGATTCATTTTGGAGTTACTAGAAATCCAAGTTATAAATATAATGAGTACTGGGGTACTGGCAATACCAATAATAGGAGATATGTAAAAAGATACATCCTAGAAGAAACAGATCCATTATTAAAGACATATGAAGGTGTCATTTTTGTAACATATGTTGTTGAAGATGTGCCCCTTTATGATAATGTAATACAGGATGACTGTGCGAACGTAACTTATATGTATCGGATTTTCCCATCGTATATAATTGTAACAGAAAAAGTAAAGTGGAGACTTGATGAAACTAGGGCATCATATTACTTGGCTGGATGGGTATTTGACCAAGATGATGGAGTAGGCTCGACATTTAATTATGTTTACACCCCGGATGGGATTACAAATATGAGCACTGCCACATATCCAGCATTAACTGGAAGTATCAACACATCTTGGAATCTGTGGACTATTGTTGATACCACATACACAGGACTTCCTGTTATTCAAGTTTTCAGAATTTACTTAACTGCTGGTTCCCATACAATCAACATTTACACATATGGTGATGATTATTATTCCGGTTCCTGGGCTAATGATGATCCCTATGGTAGAGTAATGGATCCAGATGGAAATTGGTTGCCCTTAACAGCCATACGTGGTAGCTCCATAGATAATGGTTATGCAGTGTGGGGGGATGGAGGCTATTATTCTGAAGGTGTTGCCTTTAGTTTTAATGCGCCAAAAGACGGATATTATTTCATATTTGTTGGTGCTGTCGATGATGACAATGAAGAAGGAAGCTTCACTGCAAATATGGACTTTCGTGTAGTTGTGGATGGGAAAACCAAATTCTATGGTACGGTGTACACGGGTCATATAACAGTTGAAAATGACTTGAGTTATGTTATTCCACGAACTGCAATAAGTGTATTTGACTTTACCCCATCTCCAGATGTCCTTAACATTCAGCATGATATAACTGTTGATTGGACACCAACAGATCACGACCTTGATGTGGTCGTATTTAATCCGAACGGAGGAATTGTTAACTATTCAATTGCTGCTGGTGGTCCGCCAGAAACAGTATCCTTTACTCCAACCACTGAACATTATACAACATTAGTAATAAGATATGATGGCACCGGAACATCAAATCTTGCAATTGATATAACATGTCATGCTGGTGCAGAATATGAGGACTTCTACGGTTCAAATGCTGCATGGGATCGGGTCTTATTTGTACATGATACAGAGTCTAGAGCCGTTGGATTTGTTTTATTAGAGCAAGACTTAACAAGTATCACATACGCTACAAGAAACTTAACATGGTATAATGAAGGAAATGATTCAGAAATTGATTATATTTATTGGGCTCTGCTTCTTAAAGATGTTATAGCCTCTGCGTCAGCCTCAATATATGTTACATGTGCTGTATATCCATGGTCACCAACAGAGACAACGCTTCAAGAAAGAATTAACAAATTTGAAAACTTCTATTCTCAGATTACAAATAAGCTATCTGTTACCCTAGCAGATGTGGAAAGATACAAAATACGTGCAATTATAGACGTTAGAGACGAAGATAACTCTCCAATTCCAAATGCAGAAGTAGCATTTGTAAATGCTACTGGTAGTATTGAATATACAGCATACACGAACAAGAGTGGCATTGCAGAAATTGATGTTATCAGAAAAAGTTATACGATAAAAGTAACATTAACTACTGCAAATATTACATATGTAAATGATTCTGTCACTAAAGACTATTCAACGTTTAATTATATCATTCATTCTGACACAACCCTAATAAAGTTCAAAAATCTCGTGAAAATCAAGATTAAAGCTTATACAAATACAATTCCAAGGCAAATAGTTCAAGATGGGGATGTGTATCTTAATAATAGTCAAGTTGTAATACATGGACGAACAAACTTAACTGGCTGGTTTGAAACATATGTACAAATTGGACAGTGGACACTTAGATTTAACGCCACAAAAACAGTTTCTGAAGATTATGATAATATAACTGTTTACTATGATCCCGATTTACAGTATGATGCTGGAACAGGAAGAAAAATTGACTTGTGTATTAATCAGGGATCAACATATTACCTAGTTGACAATGATATTAAATCCCCACCACATACAACAATGCTCAGGCTACATAATACACCAACTGGTTTTAGTGTTTATTGGAAAGAAAATATAACGATAAATGTTAATATGACACTTAAGAATTCATCAACCGGAGAAGTAATGATGTGGAATGGAACATTACATTGGTATATACTCGATCCATCTGGAAATTGCGTATTACATGGTGATGTAAATCCATGCGGTAATGGTACATTTACATTCGAGATTAACACTTCACAGATTTCTGCGGGAGTAACATATACTATTTTAATTAATGCAACACCGAATTATGCTAAACCTGGTGTTCTTAAGCCATCACCATTGTATATATCACTTGATGTCAAGAAAAGACCACTTGATGTTGATATTACGTTTGAGCCATCAAATATAATCTTTTGGAATGAGAGCTTGACTGTTCATGTATACGTCAGAGATGGATTAACCCCAGAAACAGCTATCATCGGAGCTAATGTTTATATGGAAATTTATGGACCAGAGAAGACAATTACCTTAACATTTAATGACCTTAGAAATGGTGAATATAGAAATGTCAGCACACATATTCCACTTGATGTTGGATCCTATACTGCAATTATTCATATAGAGAAGAACAATTATGTTGTAATTAATAAAGCATACACAATTGTCATTAAAGAGAGACCTACCTATTGCGTGGCACCAACATATGTAGAAATACCTTGGACTGAGCGTTATAATTTAGAAATTAAATATATCGATGAACGCTATGACTTGCCAATAACTGATGCATATGCTGAGTACAATCTTACTGATGCAACAATTGGCGCTACATTGTTGTCAGGAACACTCACATATAAAGATGATAAATATGTAGCAACACTTAACCTAACGGACATAAGTGAAGGAACATACATAATTTGCATATTTATGGGCAAGAAGAATTATGAGAATATGACTTACACCTTAACATTCGTTGTTCGTGCCAGGAGAACACTTGCAGAACCTGATACAACGCGTTTGTCAGTAATCTATGGTGAGAGAATTATAGTTCGAGTTAGTTACTACGACGAAGATTTTGGAAAATACATTGCTGGAGCTAGTACTACGTATACTATTACAGCAGTAGGAGTTGAAACAACACCAATTACTGGAACTCTCAATGATTTGAATAACGGAACTTATGTGCTTAATATATCCTCAGAAATAATTGGAATGCTTGGTTCGTTTATCATTAAAATCAGTTTAAGTAAGAAATATTATGAAAGCAAAACTGTATCAATTACGTTAGTAATAGATCCTATTCCAACAGATGCTGATGCAACAGCTACTACTGTCAGTACTGAATGGGGTATTCCAATAGATGTTAACATTAGTTACATCACTAGGGAAGGAATAAAGGTTACAAATGCAAATGCAACGTTCGTTATAAAGTACAGCGGAGCCATTATTTACAGAGAAAATCTTACTGAAATAGAAGCCGGTCTTTACAGGCTTTATTTGAACAGTAGTATCATCGTTAATGATACTAATTATGTATTTGGAACATACACCGTTTACGTTTACTTAGGAAAAAGATTTCATGAAAATCAAACAATTGTAATAACCTGGACAATAGAGCAAATAATAGCTTATTGTAATCCTAGAGAACTCCCGCTAGAAATTGAATGGGGTATGAATATTACAATTACTTATGAACTGTGGTATTATCGCAATGAAAAAGAATATCCTATATTGGGTGCTACTGCTATTCTTGAGGTTATCGAAAAGGACAAAGTTATTTATAAAGTTAGCCTAATTGAACTTGGAAACGGAAAATACTTACTTAATTTGAACACAACTATGTTTATTAACGAAAGCCATCCAAGACTTGGTGCTTACACATTGAAGATTATCTTCACAAGGAAATACTTTAAGACATTTGAAGCATTCGTTTCATTAACTGTTAATCCAATTTCAACTGTGAATCCAACGCCAATTCCACCAAATGCGACATTATATTGGGGAGAAGATATAAATATAACAATTGAGTGGAGACGATTACGCGATTATGTGAAAATAGTTAATGCAATAGCTAATATAACTGTATTAGTTGAGGGTACCCCAATAACTATTCCAGCTGATGCTGTCACTATTACGGAGTTTGATGGCACGTACATACTTCATGTAGATTCATCAAAGCTTGAGGATAACATCATGTATGAAATTCTCGTACAATTTGAAAAACCATTTTACGAGAGTAAAACATGTTCCATTTATATTACTGTTGAGCCCATACCAGCAACGGCCGTATTATCTACAACAGAGTTAAAGGTAACATGGGGCGATGATGCAAATGTATCATTGACAATTATAGATACTTATGGAGAAGGCGTAAGTGGTGTGGAAATAATTATTTCTGATGCAATTCCATCTAATTCTATAAGTGTCATAGAGATTGGTGAAGGAAACTACACGATATTTGTAAGAAGTGGTCTACTAACGGCCGGAACAAATTACACTTTGTATCTTGAGTTCAGAAAAGAGCATTATAATATTCCACCAAGGCGTCTATTAATAGTTGTAAAAAAGGTTCAAGTTAAGGTCGAAATTGAAACATCAACAACAGTATGGAAGAGCATCTCACCATTTGATTATGGAAAAGCTACAAGCAAATTAACTATTCGTGTGTTTGAACTTCCAACGAATATTCCAGTAAATGTAACTGGTTCTGTGCTAATCAATAATGAAACAATAGGCTGGATTAATGAGACAGTCATGACATCTCCTGGAACATACGAGATCTCAATATCATGGGATAGAATAGAACCAGGAACATATGAGCTTAAGATTAGAATATTGGTATTAAAACGTGGTAAGTACGTTGGATCGTGGGACATTATAGTCGCGCCAGTAATATACATTAATGGCGCAAGAAGCGATACTCTCTCTACAATTGTAAACGTTGATTTCGTGTCTGGCCATGAAAGAATATTTGGTGTTGCAATACCAAAGATTTACTTCTGGAGCTTAATTGGATTATTATTAATTGGTGTGGGAGCCGGATTTGTTAAGTTTATAATGTGGTGGAGACTCCCAGTTGAAGTTAAGGAATTGATTAAAATAATTAAGGATGTCAAGAAAGGCATGTATGAATACAAAGTACCACCAAGGAGGGAAATTTTGATAGAACTCATCAAGAAAGAGCTTGGTATAGAGTAAAGTTTTTCATTTTATTTTTATTATTTCTATCGAATCAATTTCCTTTTTTACTAAGTTATTTATGTCTAATTTATTCTCATATTCCAAGATAACACTCAGTTTTGCTTTAGTTGTCGGTTTTGGGGGGACCGCCTTGCATAGTTCTACGTAAGATGTTGAAATTTCGTATGTTCCAATGTTCCTCGCCATTTTTTCAACATCTATTTTATCAAAACCAAACAATGGTCTATATATAGGCAGGCTCACTGCTTCACTTATTACCATGAGATTTTCGGCAGTTTGACTTGCTTGTTCACCTAAGATATCGCCAGTAACTATTCCATACGCATTTTCCCTTCTAGCAATAACCTCTGCTACTCTGAGCATCATTCTCTTACAGAATACACAAATATATCTCCTAGGAACTTTCTCCATAATCTCCTCAAGTACTTCACCATGCCCATGAACAATATACATCTTTTTTTCTTTCATTCCCATGGCCCATTCAAATAGTTTTTCAGCCAGTTTTTTGGCAATTTCAATACTTTTTTCACTAATAAACGGAGACAATTTGAAATGAATTGGAATAATCTCGCTTCCCCTCTTCATCGCATACCAGCAGGCAACGGGAGAATCAAGCCCAGTACTGAGCAAGCACACTAATTTTCCTTGAACACCTAATGGTAAACCACCCACTCCATTTAATCTAGATACATATATATACGCCCGGTCCTCGCGTATTTCTATATTAATATCCACATCAGGATTCTTCAAATCAACCTTAACTTTCCCATAAAACTTACGTAATATTGCATCACCCACCATGTTAATTATATCCGAACTCGTATATGGATGTTCTCCTACTCTCCTACAAGCAACTTTGAATGTTAGTTTGTTTTTAATAATTCCCTCCGCTAAAGCAATACTAGCTTTAATTATATCATCAGGAATAGCTGATGTTCTAATTGCAGGGGATACAGAACCAACGCCAAAGATTTTGGTGATTCTTTGGATTACTTTCTCGGGCTCATCAGTGTAAATATATACTCGGCCATACTTGTGCTCAATTGTATAATTTATTTCACTTTTTTTCATAACTTCTTCAATTCGCTTTAAAATTAGCTTCTCATATTTTTTACGTACTGGCTTGCTTTTTATTCCGATCTCGGAACTAAAT